>JAISFN010000078.1 GCA_031263585.1 Prevotellaceae bacterium
CATGTTTGCCTATCTGCTCCAACATGTGATCGAAAAATCCCAGACCTGTGGATATGTCGCAATTGCCTTTTCCATCCAGATTAAGGGCGATATAAATATCCGTTTCTTTTGTTGTGCGCTTTATTTCAGCTTTGCGTTCCCCTGCAAAAAGAAATTCGCTGATGATATCCCAATCGGTTGTTTGCAGGATACAGGAACTTTTCAGTTCGTCAGCGATGTCGATGTTTTCTTGTAAAAAAATAGCTTTGCAGCCAAGATTTTTCGCCAGCTCGACATCCGTTAATCTATCGCCTATTACAAAAGAATGCTCCATATCATATTCTCCTGTCATATATTTGCCAAGCATTCCGGTTCCGGGTTTACGGGTCGGCGCATTGTCTCCGGGAAAACTCCGGTCGATAAATATATCATTGAAAGTGATGCCTTCGCCTTCCAGTGTTTTCAGCATCTTGTTGTGTGCGGGCCGGAAAGTATCTTCGGGAAAAGAATCGGTTCCCAGTCCATCCTGATTCGTGACCATAACAAATTCGAAATCAAGATTCTTCCGGATGAAATAAAGATTCCGGATCACTTTCGGATAAAATTCCAGTTTATCGAGACTATCCAGTTGATAGTCAACAGGAGGTTCTATAACGATAGTACCGTCACGGTCTATAAACAATGCTCTTTTTTTCATTTATGATATGCTTTTTCTTATTTTCAATAACTCTTTATAAGTCTAAAGAGTTCAATGTCCCTATCAGGGTTTTGTTTTCTTCATCCGTCCCTACTGTTATGCGGAGACATCCGGCACATAGCGATACGGAGTTGCGGTTACGAACAATCACGCCCCTGTCAGCTAGCTTTTTATATATTCCGTTTGCATCACCTACTTTTACCAGAAGGAAGTTAGCATCTGTCGGGTATATTTTCTCTGTAAACGGAAGCTTTGCTAATGCGTTTTTAAGGTAATCCCGTCCTTTAATTAGAGTTGCTATCCATTGTTTCCGCAGTTCCAGCTTATCAAGTTCTCCGTTAACAAAGTTCTGCGTCAGTATATTTACATTGTAAGGATATTTCACTTTGTTGAATAACCGGATAATTTCAGGGGAAGCAAAAGCCATTCCCAGTCGCACAGCCGCCAGCCCCCATGCTTTGGAAAACGTTTGCAGGACAACCAGATTCGGATATTTATCCAATTCGCTTATCCATGTCGTTTCCGGGGCAAAATCAATATAGGCTTCGTCTATGACGACAATGCCTGCAAAAGTATTCAATATCTTCTCTGTTTCTTTCCGGTTCAGGAGATTTCCTGTCGGATTGTTTGGCGAACAGAGAAATATAAGCTTTGTTTTATCATCCGCTCTTTCCGGTATTTTTTGTGCATCGATGTCGAAATCTTCATTCAGCAATACTTTCCTGTATTCTACGTCATTTACATCGGCGCATACCTGGTACATTCCATAGGTGGGATCTATGGCAACAATATTATCAATACGCGGCTCACAGAAGATACGGATAACGAGGTCTATCGGTTCATCGCTTCCGTTTCCCAGAAATATTTTTTCCGGTTCTATTTCTTTGATGTGCGCAATCTTTTCTTTAAGCTTCCATTGCAAAGGGTCGGGATAACGATTGTATTTGTCATTTAAAGGATTCTCATTTGCATCCAGAAAAACAGAGGCTTCTCCTTTAAATTCGTCACGAGCCGATGAGTAGGGTTTCATATCCCATACATTTTTGCGTACTAATTGTTGTAAGTTCATTTGTTTATCAGTTACAGATTTTAAGTATATTTGTCAGCAAGGGCACGGATAAATATCCGCGCCGGCAGGGTTATTAGCATTCTTCTTAAAATCCCATAGCTTTTTTTATTACTGCCATTTCTTCTTCCGAGGTCAGCATTTTTAATAATTCAAATGCGACGTTTGGAGCTGTCTCCGGACAATAAGACGTAATAATATTACCATCAACTACTATTGGTTCATTCACAACATTCACTCCAAATTCTTTCAGTTTTTTTTGCCAATAGCCGTTTTTTAAGTGGTAAGTAGTTGCTTTCCTGTTCTTAAGAACTCCACTTTTTCCTAAAGGGAATGCCCCACTGCAAACTGTCGCAATAATTTTACCTTTTGCATTAAATTCCCTAATTAATTTTAAGAATCTTTCGTCATATGCTTCTTCATAATAACCAAATTCTCCAAATCCACCAGGTATTGCTAAGGCGTCATATTCGTCAACATTTATTTCGCCAATGGTTTTATCTACTATTACAGGTACATTAAAAGTGCTTATAACTTTTTCAGTAAAGCCACAAGTATCAACGGACAAATTATGTCCATAATCAACTCTGGCCCAACCAAGAACATCTATAAAAACACAAAATTCCATAGTCTCAAATGCCTTTGCTAGAAACACTAATACTTTCTTATTTTGCATACTTTTCAAAATTATCAATTTGTTAAAATTTCTATCAGTTTTACTGTTATCGCCTTATAGCTAAGGTATTCTAATGGATTATACAATAGCAAGGACATAATTTTTCTCATAAAATTTCTCATGTTTGATAACTGCAAACATACGATAGACCAGCTTAGCCCTAATAGCATTTATCACAGCCATTTTATTTTTCCCATCCGCGAGCTTTCGTAAATAATAGCCATACAATTCTCCTTTTTTGCAGGAAATAACAGGAAGCGCTACCATATACAAGAGGACTTTTATGAACTTATCCGCACGATCCGACACCCTGTTTTGTGAATATTGGCTACTCCCTGATGTGTAAAAGGGTGCAACCCCAGCATGGCAGCAAAACTTTCGCAGATTGACAAAATCTTTAAAAGCATTGGTTACAACAATCATTTTTATGGAGGTTCTTTCACCAATACCATCTACAGAACACAACCATTGATGTTGATTCGAAAGTGTTTCGTCATTTTCTATCAAGCGCTTAATTTCTTTGTCTATAATTATAATAGCCGCATTCAATTCTTTTATCAGTTTTTCAACCGCTTACTCTTCTTTTGATAGTCTTCTTCATCCATAAAACGCTTTTGCTCAGTGAGCTGTCCTTGATATTTGCTTTTGTCGGCAGTGTACATACCACGCCCGCTAACAAGTAGTTTCAATGAAGCGGCACATTTTTCGGGCAAAGAAAACAAGCGTGTTTTATCCTAAAAACGACTGGCATAAAAGGCAATTCGTCGCACATCTATTTTGTTGTTTTTGCCCCGATGAACACCTGTACTATACTTAATTTGTGTCGGGTTTGCTAACCTCAAGGCAATACCCAGCTCTCCGCAGGCACAACTCAACGGATAAGTGTATTATCCCGTATGTTCTGCGCATAATAATACATCCGATAGTTCCATTCGACATTCGTCTGTCAATTTTTTTAAAGAACTTTTTACCGCAGGAGTTGTATTTTCTATCACAAACTTTTACATGATTTTTCAACCATTTATTTTCTTACATTTCAAAAAATTGGAGGGGAAAACAATTAACAAGTCTGGAACTAATCGTTCAACTTATTGCCGGTACAACTACAGAAAAGGGATTAACAATGAGAGCTGTGAAAGATGAAACCATTTACCAGAAAGGAATTAAAGTTAGTTTCGGAGCTCAATAGTTTTTTGTCCTCCGGTTTAACTCCTTTCTTTTTGCTTACAAAATCCGATTTGCCCCGATCTTGATAGCTCCTTCCAGCAATTAGATATTGTATTTTTATTAACTCCAAAAAGGATAGCGATATCGCCCTTCTTTTTACCTTGCTTTATCAGTGTAACGGCTCGTTGACGATAGCTATTCCTTATTCTATCCGATACTGTTCGAAAATCTTCTCTTTCTCTTCAACAAATATACAAAATATTTATGAATATATTACCGTTATGTTAATAAAACAGAGGCAAACTTAGGTTTATTTTCGTTCCAACAACACAACTGTTTCAACATGATGTGTATGAGGGAACATATCAAAAGGCTGGATAGCGGTAACTTGGTAATGATTTTCGCATAGTTGTTTTAAGTCGAAAGCCAGCGATACGGGATTGCAACTGACATAGATAATTTTAGAGGGAGTGGCTGCTAAAATTGTCTTTTTTATTTCGATAAGGGTTCCCGAACGAGGAGGATCGAGTATTATAACATCTATTTTTCCGAAATCTTCCAAAAACGATCGGGTAAATGTTTCCAGAATGTCTCCGGTAATAAATCCGGCGTTTGCTATATTGTTTATTCTGGCATTTAGTTGAGCATCGTCAATAGCTTCGGACGAACCTTCGATACCCAAAACACTACCCACTTTCGGCGCAATATAACAGGCGATTGTACCAATACCTGTATACAAATCAACAACCTGCTCGCCACCCTTAAAATTGCCGTATTCCAACACTTGCCTGTATAGGTTTTTTGCCTGCAAGGGATTCGGTTGGTAAAATGCTTTGGGGCTTATTTTAAAAAGCAAATTGTTGGTTTTTTCGCTTAAATGCGTTGCTGTTTTTGGGAAATGAATATAAGGAATATCGGTATATTTTAAATCGGGTTTATCGAATATGGCGTAATAAAGCGAATTTATTTCGGGTACAGCGGTTTGTAATGCAGTAAGGTATTTTACCCTGTCGTTATAATTACAATGTGCAAAGCCAACAATAACACCGGTTTCACCGATTGTAGCGGTACGTACGGTTAAACTACGCAGCATGCCCGAGTTGTCGGCATAATTGTAAAAACTGTAGCCCAGTTCCCGGGCAACTTGTTTTGCCGCATTGTAAATTTTGCGGCTAGGCTCGGGTTGCAAATAACATTCTTCGATATCTAAAACACAATCGGAGCGTTCGGGCAAATGAAAGCCTAATAGTTCATTGCCATAATTGTCAACCGAAAACGCATATTCCGTTTTATTCCGGTAATAAAGTTGCTGCGGACTGGCCTCCGGCAAAGGAATCGACGGACAGGCTATGTCATATTTCTGCAATGCATTTTGCAAAATAAGCCGTTTTAGTTCGAGTTGATAGTTGTAATTGATATGCTGCCAGTTGCACCCGCCGCACTGCCCGAAATGTTTACAAAACGGATTGGCACGGTTCTCCGAGGCTTTTACAACACATTCGACTTCACCTTTTACATATCCTTTCTGGCGTTTGGCTACTTTAATATCAACAAGCTCACAGGGTATGGCATTATCAACATAAATGCGACGGGCTTTGTAAGCCACAATAGCCTTACCTGCCGAATGCATCCCGATAACCTTCACATTACGAAATACTTGATGCTTTATCATTATTTAGGTGAATGATATATAAGTTGAGTATCTAGGTCCCGTTGCTTTATTGTTAAAAAATTTATAAATTTAATCCAGTTTATACTCATACACCACCAAGTCTTTGTCTTCAATGGCGCTCCAAGCAAAAGAACGATTTTTCTCATTATACCAGGCATTGACGGCGGGAGAATAGCCGATCGCTTGTCCATCAATAACGACATATTCGTAGGCGTAATTCGAGAAAAATAGATGTTGATTGTCGGGAGACGTTAGCTCTATTGATCCCTCATAATATTCGTAACTCCCGCTGTAGCTATGTATCCAATAAAAATGGGTATCATCAGAAGAAGAAGGAATATTTTCAAAATATTTTTCCGAAATATTGTCTTTTCCACTCACATTATAGCGCCATTCGCCTGCTTCTTCCTGCCTGTACTCAAATCTAAAGCTTTCTTTGCTGTTTATTTTTACGTTTCTTACTTCCTTATAAGGCCCGTATATTTTTTCGTTAACAGCAACATATTCTGTACGGGAATCTCTATATGAAAAAATAATTTTGCCGTTATCGGACAATTTAGCTTCAAGAACATCTTTCCCGTCGAAATCGATATTTGTTTGAACATGATATTTATCATCATCGCCCTTATATCTAAACAAATATTTACCATCATTGGAAATTTGAATTTTTCCAGAGTGAATATCTTTATAAGGTCCAAAAATCTCTCCATCAATATTGACATACCAGTTGGCTCCTTCTTTATACAAAAATGCATATTTCCCATTGCCAGTTATTTTTAGATTACGTGCATTTTCATAAGGTCCCCAAATTTTTCCATTGATATTTGCATAATCTTTACTGTCTCTACCAAAATAGAGGAAGCCATATTGTCCGCTATTGGTGATGGATATATCACGAGGAATACGAATCTTTTCATAAGTTTTTCCATTAATTATAAGAGAGTCTTTACCCTTATAATAATAAGCCATTTTCCCGTTACTGGCTATGGCAACAATGTTTTTATCCACATAATCGCCATTGTAGATGGTATGTTTCTTATCGGCATATCCCTCATTATAAGTAAAAAAATAATCCCCATCATCAGTTATATCCATATTGTCAATATTATTTTTATACGGGCCAAAAGTTTTCCCGTTTATGTTTACATAATGATTATCGCGATCAGTACGATATTTTTCACCATAATGCCGAAATGCGTATTTCCCATTATTGGTAACGATTATGTCGTTTTCACTATAGTTTGTTACATTCGCAAAAGGCCCCCATTTTTTCCCATCAATAATTACATAGCATTTTTGATATTCATCGTTATAAGCGTATGCATAGTGATTATTATCGGCAATGGCTAAATGATGAATATTTCCATTCGGGCCAAAGATTTTTCCATCAACGTTAATATAATGAGTTCTACTATCCTGAAATCTTACTGCATAGCCGCCATCGTCGGCAATGGAAACTTGAGAAGAATAAGATATGCGATAAGGTTCAAGCGTTTTTTCTGTTCCATTTACAATTAGATGATAGCGATCATCTTTATCTCTATAAACATAAGCGTAATTCCCGTTTTCCGATATTGCGAAAGAGGCAATACCAGCATACGGGCCAAACGTTTTCCCGTCCGCATAGACGTATCCACCGCCGTCGGCATAATAGTTAAAAGTAAATTTTCCGCTCTTTGTCATTTTGAAATCATCACTAGAATACGGAGAAGCATTCACATTCGGCAATACCTTCCCGCCAACATTAACAAAATTTCGCCCTGCCAATGTGTAGCTATACCCATATCCGTTTTCTTTAGCCGGGTCAAAGTAAAACACATTTATAGGATAATACGGGAAATAACGGTTTCCCGCTCCATCCGTTTCATAAACGGCTTTGACGGTTTGCAGCCGCTTCCCGTTTACCACAAGGGTTTGCGTTTCGTCCCGCGTATTCTCCACAATACAGATAAAGCGGTTTTGATGGAGATGCTGGGATGCAAAATACTCGTTGTAATGAATTTTTTCATTCGCATCCAGCGTGAACAGCATAGCGCGCTTCATATTTTCGTTTTGAGCACCGACGCCGCCCGCGATCAGGGTGGCAAACATAATAAGCAGTAAGTTTTTCATTGTATTTTGATATTAAGAATATTAAAAGCCGTTTGAGTTAATTTTTGAAAAAAGGCGGCAAGCTTACTATTTTGTTTAATGCGATTCAAAGAATACAGCTCCTCCCTCTCCGCCAAAGGCTGGCAAGTTATAAATAAAGTAATACATATGCAAAGAAAAAGCATGCGGGATTTACAAGAAATACTGAATGCGATCTTATATCTGAAAAAACGGCTGTATGCGGCGTGAGCTCCCATGGGAATTTCAAACTAAAATACGACAACATTCGCAAAAACCACAAGTAATTGCTATCATTGACAGGGTTTATCGCCCAGGCATTTCTATTCTGCCGAATGATCTTCGTAGTTTATTACTTTTGTTAAAAATTTCGATATTATGGAAAATAATTTACTTGTTTGTAAAACTTTAATAAATTTGTAACTATCTAAGCATTATCAGAAACATAGTATATCAAGTCTGATAAATATTTACAATATAATTACAATTAGTATAAACTCTTGATTCTTGGTTCTATAATCTATATTATTTAAACCTTATAGTATGAAGCGATTTTTATTATCCTTTAGTATCGTATTAATTCCGTTATGTATACTGGCCCAACGGGTTAATGAAGTTACCGACCCTGTGGAATATGTAAACCCGTTGATGGGTACTTTGTCAAAGTTTTCATTATCAACCGGAAATACTTACCCTGCTATTGCCATGCCGTGGGGGATGAATTTCTGGGTGCCGCAAACCGGTAAAATGGGCGATGGCTGGGCATATACATACACAGCCGATAAAATTAGGGGTTTTAAGCAAACCCATCAACCCAGCCCGTGGATAAACGATTACGGGCAATTCTCGATAATGCCGGTAACGGGTAAACCGCTTGTGGATGAGGAAGAACGGGCCAGTTGGTTTTCGCACAAAGCTGAGGTTGCAAAGCCTTATTATTACAGCGTATACCTGGCCGACCATGATGTGACGGCCGAATTAAGCCCGACCGAACGTGCTGCGGTTTTCCGCTTTACTTTCCCCGAAAATGATAATTCGTATATAATTGTCGATGCTTTTGATAAAGGTTCGTATATCAAAATAATTCCTGAAGAAAATAAAATTATAGGCTATACCACGAAAAATAGCGGTGGAATACCCGATAATTTTAAAAACTACTTTGTAGTAATATTCGATAAACCCTTTGAATACAAGGCTGTATTTAACCGGAAAGAACTAAAAGGCGAATCGGGAGATAAAAAAGAAAAGAAATACCGATCGGATATACTAGAAAATGTACTCGAACAAAACGATTTCCATGTGGGCGCTGTTATCGGTTTTAAAACGCACAAAGGCGAAAAAGTGAACGCCCGTGTCGCTTCATCGTTTATCAGCGCCGAACAGGCTGAAATTAACTTGAAAGAACTGGGTAATAAAAATTTCGACGCATTGAAAGCCGAAGGGAAAAACAGGTGGAACGAGGTACTAAGTAAAATACAAACGGATGGCGGTACGGTTAACCAAACATGTACGTTTTACTCGTGCCTGTACCATTCGGTTTTGTTTCCCCGCAAGTTATATGAAATTGATAAAACGGGTAAAACGATGCATTACAGTCCGTACAACGGACAAGTACTGCCCGGGTTCATGTATACCGATACCGGTTTTTGGGATACATTCCGTTGTTTGTTTCCATTTTTAAATCTTGTATATCCCTCGGTAAATGCCGAGATACAGGAGGGTTTGGCAAATACGTATAAAGAGAGCGGATTTTTACCTGAATGGGCAAGTCCGGGGCATCGTAACTGCATGGTAGGCAATAACTCGGCATCTATTGTTGCCGATGCTTATTTGAAAGGGCTGAGGGGATACGATATCGAAACGCTTTACGAGGCTGTGCTACACGGTACTAATCATGTACACCCCAAAGTGAAATCAACAGGGCGTTTGGGGTATGAGTATTACAATACATTAGGGTATATACCCTACGATGTAGGTATAAATGAGAATGCCGCCCGCACACTGGAATACGCTTATGACGACTGGACGATTTATCAATTAGCCAAAGCGTTGAACCGCCCGCAGGATGAGATCGACTTGTTTGCCGAGCGCTGCCTGAATTACCGAAATTTATTCGACCCAGAAACCAAACTGATGCGGGGTAAAAACGAGAATGGTACGTTCCAGTCCCCCTTCAATCCGTTAAAATGGGGCGATGCCTTTACCGAGGGCAATAGTTGGCACTACACATGGTCGGTATTTCACGATGTACAGGGATTAATTGATTTGATGGGAGGCAATAAATCGTTTGTATCCATGCTCGATTCGGTTTTTAATGTTCCGCCTTTGTTTGATGACAGTTACTATGGTTTCCCGATTCACGAAATCCGCGAAATGCAAATTATGAACATGGGTAATTATGCACATGGTAACCAGCCTATTCAGCACATGATTTATTTGTACAACTATGCCGGGCAACCCTGGAAAGCGCAATACTGGTTGCGCGAAGTGATGAACAAGATGTACACCCCTGCACCCGATGGCTATTGCGGCGATGAGGATAACGGGCAAACATCGGCATGGTATGTGTTTTCGGCGCTGGGTTTTTATCCGGTTTGCCCTGGGAGCGATGAATATGTGATGGGAGCGCCATTATTTAAAAAAGTAACCGTAATGCTTGAAAACGGTAATAAAATAGTTATTGATGCGCCAAACAATGACGAACATAACCGTTATATAAATACAATGAAAGTAAATGAGGCTGATTATACAAAAAACTGGCTGAGCCACAAGGAGCTCATTAAGGGAGCAAATATAAGCATCGATATGTTACCGAAACCTAATACCAAGCGTGGAGTTGAAAAATCGGATGCGCCGTATTCATTCTCGAACGAAAAAAAGTGATTTAAAATTATCGGATGAATACCAACGAGGTATGGAGCGCTAAGCAAAATATCCCGTTGCCGTTTATAACTATACCGATCGGTTTCGAGGTAATAGAATATTGCGTTGAGCAATTCGCTATTGTAATCGCTTGTGTACTCCCAAAACATAATGCCGTTCAGTCCCTTTTGCTTGATATAGTCAACTTTGTACCGTAACGATTGTTGATTTTCATAGGATATGAAAATACCTTCTTTTTGATTCCACAGGTAAGGCGCTTGTGCCGAATCGTCCCAAATGCTAACATAGCCGGCATCGGGGGTACATTGCCTACGAATATTACGGTAAGTTATGGATAACCCGGCTGTTACGGCAGGTTGATATAATCCGTTATTCTTTTTGGTAACACCTTCCCAACGCCGCCCATAAAACGGAACGCCCATGATAATTTTTTCGGGCGGGATACCTGCGTTAATATAACGTGTTATCGTCTTATCAATGCAATTACCATTATTCCAGTCGGATAATGATGTCCATAAATTAGAATGATGTCCCGTTTCCCAGCTGTCGCCACTACGGTAATCATACGTCATAATGTTCATAAAATCGATATAATTCACTACTTTCAACGGCTCTATGCTCCGCAGGTAGTTCGAACTTGTGGCTGCTGCAATGGATAAAATATACGGTTCCTTTCTTTTTTGTGTTACCTGTAAGGAATTTAACGAGTTGCGGATAGCTTGCAACAAGTAAGTGAAATTTTCCTTGTCCTCGGGGCGGAATGAATTTCCGGCGCCTTTCATGCAAGGGTATTCCCAATCGATATCAATGCCGTCTAGTTTATACCGGCGAACAAATTCGGCAATATTACGTGCGCACTGGTTCCGTAGGTTTTGACTGGCGGCTACATTCGAAAAGTGTTTTGACCACGACCATCCTCCAACCGATACGATTATTTTTAAATCGGGATTTATTATTTTCAAACTGTTCAGCGTATCAATTTTTAAGTTGTCGTTCCAATTGTCGAAAAAAACGCGTCCGTCGGCATCCAAGTTGGCAAAAGCATAATTGATGTGTGTCAGTTTTGCCGCTTCGATTTTTGAAACTGGGTACAACGTCCATCCTGCAACATAGGCTACAACAGCATAACTCTCTTTTGTTTTGGGAATAACGGTAGGATGGATATACCGGTTACTGGTACGGCACGAACCGATAACTGCCAGCAAAAACAGCATATGCAGATATTTAGTATATTTCAAAAACGTCCCCGGCAATTTACACTGAATTAGTTACTAGAATAATTGGCAAATTTAGGGATTAGAATTGAAAATATATATCAAGTAAAGTTTATAACTGTTAAATATACAACTTGTCAAGGAAAGAATAATTTAACTCCTCATGCTATTCTTTCTTTTTTACATATCAAACAAAATTCCGATGAATACAAAGAATATTTCCGCAATGTTTACACTTCCATTTCTTGGATTTTCTCTTTAATTGTAATTAAGAACTCTTTTATAAATCCTTTTTCTTACAAAATATACGATTATAGTATCGTTTTGTTATATATTTGCGATTAATACAGCTATTAGATTAATAGCTGTGTTTCAATATGTTTTTCCTTATGATTTCTTTTTTGTACTTTTGTCTATAAATTTTATAACCTGAAAATTAAAAACTAATAGTAATAATTTATCGAAATGACACAACAGAAACAAAAGAAATTTGTAACGTGTGATGGTAACTATGCTGCGGCACATATAGCCTACATGTTTAGCGAAGTAGCGGCAATTTATCCTATCACTCCATCGTCAACCATGGCTGAATATGTTGACGAATGGTCGGCTTACGGCAAAAAGAACCTTTTTGGCGAAACTGTTAAGGTAATCGAAATGCAATCGGAAGGCGGGGCAGCAGGGGCGGTTCACGGCTCGTTGCAGGCAGGCACTTTAACAACAACATATACAGCATCGCAAGGTTTGTTATTAATGATACCTAACATGTATAAAATATCCGGCGAATTGTTACCAGGAGTGTTTCACGTGTCGGCTCGTTCGTTGGCAGCCCAAGCACTTTCGATTTTCGGTGATCATAGTGATGTGATGTCGGCCCGCCAAACAGGTTTTGCTTTTCTGGCATCAAGTGGGGTGCAAGAAGTTATGGATCTGGCTGCTGTAACTCATTTGGCATCTATTAAAGGTCGTGTTCCGTTTGTAAGTTTCTTCGACGGTTTCCGTACATCTCACGAAATTCAAAAGATTGAAGAAATTGATGCCGATGAACTTAAAAATCTTATCGATAAAAAGGCTCTCGATGCTTTCCGTGCACGCGCTTTAAATCCCGAACATCCGGTAACACGCGGTACGGCACAAAATCCCGACATATATTTCCAGACCCGCGAAGCGGCAAACCGTTACTATGAAGTAATTCCGGACATTGTTGAAAATTACATGAAGGAAATTACACGTATAACCGGTCGCGAGTATCATCCGTTTAATTATTACGGCGATCCCGATGCTGAAAATGTAGTTATTGCCATAGGTTCGGTTACCGATGTAGTTAAGGAATGTGTTGACCATTTACGTGCTAAGGGTGAAAAAGTAGGGGTTCTTATCGTGCATCTTTACCGTCCGTTTTCGGCCAAATATTTCTTTAAGGCAATTCCCGAAAGCGTAAAACGTATCGCCGTACTCGACCGTACAAAAGAACCCGGGGCAAATGGCGATCCGCTTTATATGGATGTAAAAGATCTATATTATGGACGCCCTAATGCGCCTATTATTGTCGGTGGTCGCTACGGGTTAAGTTCAAAAGATACTACTCCGGCTCAAATTCTTTCGGTATTCGACAATTTAAAATTGAATGAGCCTAAAAATCAATTTACCATCGGAATTATTGACGATGTTACCTTTAAATCGTTACCGATTAAAGAGGAAATTAATTTGGCTAAACCGGGTACGTACGAAGCTAAATTTTACGGTTTAGGATCTGATGGTACTGTAGGAGCTAATAAAAACACTATCAAAATTATAGGTGAAACAACCGACAGATATTGTCAGGCATATTTTGCATACGATTCAAAAAAATCAGGCGGATTTACCACTTCTCATTTGCGTTTCGGCGATAATCCTATCAATTCGCCTTACCTAGTTAACTCTCCCAATTTTGTTGCATGCCATGTACCTTCGTATCTTACAAAGTACGACATGTTACGTGGTATTAAAAAGGGTGGCACTTTCCTTTTAAACAGCTTATGGGATGCTGAAAAAACTAAAAAACGCCTGCCTGATTCGGTTAAGAAAATACTTGCTGAACAACAGGTTAATTTCTATATTATTGATGCAACAAAAATTGCCACCGAAATAGGTTTGGGTAACCGTACCAATACCATCCTGCAATCGGCATTCTTTAAAATAGCCAATGTAATTCCTTACGACTTAGCTGTAAAGGAAATGAAGAATGCTGTTGAGAAAAGCTACGGTAAAAAAGGCGCTAATATTGTTAAAATGAATAACGATGCCATTGACCGCGGAGCTGAATATGTAAAAGTTGATATACCTGTTGAATGGGCACAACTGAGTGGTAAGGATAGTGTAGAAAACCGCAATATACCTGAATTTATACGCGAAGTTGCCGATGTAATGAATGCCCAAAACGGAGATATGCTCCCTGTTAGCATATTTACTGGACGCGAAGACGGCACGTTCCCCGCAGGAACAACGGCTTATGAAAAACGCGGTATTGCCACATTTGTTCCCCAGTGGATTCCGGAAAGCTGTATCCAATGTAATCAATGTGCCTATGTATGCCCCCATGCTGCTATTCGTCCGTTTTTAATGACCGAGGAAGAATTGGCCGAACTACCTGGTGAAAAGAATGTTGTTAAAGGTAATGGTCCGTTTAAAGAGTATAAATTCAAAATACAAGTAAGTGTGCTCGACTGTACAGGTTGCGGCAATTGCGCCGATGTGTGCCCGGCCAAAACGAAAGCGTTAGTTATGGAACCTTTGGAGTCGCAATTGCACGAACAGGAATGTTTTGATTACTTGCACGAAAAAGTAGGCTATAAAGATTTTGTAACTGATAAGTTCCAAAATGTGAAAAACAGCCAGTTTGCACAGCCTTTATTCGAATTTTCAGGCGCTTGTGCAGGTTGTGGAGAAACTCCTTATATAAAAGCAATTACCCAATTATACGGCGACCAGATGATGGTAGCCAATGCAACCGGTTGTTCATCGATTTATGGCGGTTCTGCCCCTTCAACTCCATATACTACTAATAAAGATGGTCTTGGGCCAGCATGGGCAAACTCGCTATTCGAGGATAACGCTGAATATGGTTTGGGTATGTATTTGGGTGTTGAAAAATTACGCGACCGTTTGGAATTGCTGATGACACAGGCGCAAGGCTGCGATAAATGTTCGGACGAAGTAAAAGCTTTGTTTATCGAATGGATTGAAAACAGGAACGATACTACTAAAACCCGCGAAATAGCTGCTAAAATAATTCCTTTGCTTGAAAATTGCGATTACGAATATTGCAAAGAAATTTATACCTTGCGTAACTATTTGATAAAAAAATCACAATGGATTATAGGTGGCGACGGTTGGGCGTACGATATCGGATACGGCGGACTTGACCATGTGTTGGCATCGGGTCAAAACGTGAATGTGCTGGTATTAGATACCGAAGTATATTCGAATACGGGAGGTCAGTCGTCAAAATCAACCCCTGCTGGCGCTGTGGCTGTATTTGCGACATCAGGTAAAACTATTCGTAAAAAAGACTTGGGCATGATGGCCATATCTTACGGATATGTATATGTTGCACAAGTAGCTATGGGCGCCAATCAAAATCAGTTTTTCCGGGTGATGAAAGAAGCCGAAGCTTACAACGGCCCATCGCTGATTATCGCATACTCTCCTTGTATCAATCACGGTTTGCGGGCAGGTATGGGAGCCTCGCAACGCGAAGAAAAATTGGCCGTTGAATGCGGATATTGGCATATGTATAGGTTCAACCCGATGTTGGAAGCCGAAGGCAAAAATCCATTTACATTGGATAGTAAAGAACCGGACTGGACTAAGTTCCAAGATTTTATTAAAGGCGAAGTACGTTACTCATCACTGATGAAGTCGTTCCCGAAACAAGCGGAAGAATTATTTGTAGCCACCGAGCAAAATGCAAAATGGCGCTACAATCAATATAAACGCTTGGCCGGACAACAATAAATATCTTCAAACTAAAATAATAAAGAGGGAGCCGATTGATTCCAGTTACCCTCTTTTTATAAATACTTAAATATAAAACTAAAACCGAGAATCATGAAAGTAAAATTTAACCCGATTACTTCTTATTCAAAGTTATGGCCAACTTGCAAAATCCTGCACCCGATGGTATTACCGTTATGTAACAAACTACCTTACCATGTCACAGCTGGGTTGAATACGGCATCGACTCGGCAAATACATAGTTTGCCCCTACTATTATCGACGGCCTGATAGTGTCAAATAATACTGAAAATTAAATCAAGATAGAAGGCTTAAAACTCGGAACAAGGTATTTATTACCATGTATTCGCAGGAGATTACCAAATTCCAGCCCAATGTCGTTTAGTTAAGCTATAACTTTTTCTTATCCATGTAATAAACCTTCTTTGTTTTATGATTTCTTGGATTAGCTCTACCCTGTCTATGTTTTGCTCATCAGTTCATCAAAAGCGCTCAATGCGTTTTTGATATCCTTTTTGATAAACAGTCCATCAGCAATTCAAAGCAACGAGATCAACCCCATAAAAATCAGGGAGGAGGCGTTGCTACTAATCAGGTATTCTCTAAATTCTTCTTTTACACTCGAACGCTTAAGTAAATGCCGCCAACTGCCGTCTATCGATAACTGCCGGTGGCAATGCCACTTCTAGTAAAGGGTTCCCTAATGAAAACTCGAACAAGCTACATCATTGATTTCCTTAAATGCCGCAAGCTTCAGATTACGCCGAGATTGACTAAGGAGGCTAAAGGCTCCTTTGCTTTCCAAACGAATGTTTAGCTGGTTGATAAAATGGTTAAAAAAAGGAATCCAGTTCACGTTGAAGCAATGATTTTATCCGTATTAACAACATTATTATCAAGCATTTGAAAAAAATTTTTCTTTTATTAATCACAAAATATCAATGAGATTTATTTTATTGTCAACAAGATAATCGTATTCACTTAACTAAACGACATTGATTATAAATTATTTATTTAGTGAGAAATAAAATAATTTCCAATTATCAATAATTAATTTACAATGTTTAATAAATCTGTGTATTATATTTTCTCATTTCTTTGGCTAAAAGGCGGGCTTGCCCATTGGTTACCTGGTTGAGCAATGCCCAAAATTCCTTACCATGATTTTTGTGAATGATATGGCATAACTCGTGTAACAATACATAATCAAGTAATTTATCGGGTAAATGCATTAAATGCGAACTCAGGGTAATGGAATTATCGGGAGCGCAACTTCCCCAAAACGAGCGGGTGTTTTTAATAGTCAGTTTATTGTATACAAAGTCGAACTGCTGAGCCAAGTCATTTAAGCGCGATGGTAAATATTCATGCGCTTCAATGTTCCATGCATGTTCCATTGCCCGTTTTATAGCATCCTGAACTCCGGCATGTGTAACCAGTAAATATTGAGGGTAATAAATTTCGATAAAATTATCGCTTACATGTAACCGTAAGTTTTTACGCTCTTCGGGGATTAATTTTAACGTACGGAATTTCGTACGGTATTCGTCATCATTTGTAAAAACTGTTTGATTCTGTTCTACTTTTTCAATTTTATTTTTTGTTTTTATAATCCAGTCGAGCTTTTCTTTTACAAACCTCTCGGCCTCAGTGTACGAACTGTGGTAAGGTACTGTTACAACAATACCTTTCAATAACCGAACGGATATATTGATACGTTTTGCTCGTTTCGATTTAACATATTTAATATCCCCTACTTCAGGGTAATGGACTACTTTCTCCAACTATTTCGTATAAATTGATAGGCCGCCGATTTTTGATTGCCCAGCGCCTGGTATAAGTATAAAAGCATAAATAAGTAGTCGAAAGAATTTACTATCATATTTCAAAAATCATAAAATATAATATATCAGTTTAATATATCAATATGTTATAAAAATATAAAATCGACAATTAGTAGATCTTCAATACTTAAAATAATGCCGGTTCAGCGCTTCAAATGTATAAAAATTCTCGGATTACATTAAATTCTATAATCTATGAGCCTGTTTAAATTTTTTAGTTAAAAAATATTATTAGCGATGAAAACTTTCAGTGATTATTGACTTATTCGTAATTTTTATTCGCTTTTAAATTATTTTCAAAGGCGTTCATGCGGGCTTCGCTGTTCGTGATAAAAAAGTAATAAAAACTAAAGGCTATACCTGGCTGCCCTATAATTTTATTGAGACAAATTTAAACAGGCTCTATATACTTGGAATTAATAGTCAAAAGGGATGTAAAATTGACTTTTTGACCATTAAGCTTTTATTTGAAAATTCCTTAAAAGATTTTCTTGTTAATAGGATACGATTTATTATATTTGTTTATTGAAAAACCATTTAACCCGACTATCTTATGGAATTATTCGAATCTATTGTAGCTCAAGTCAGCACATGGTTGTGGGGCTGGCCTATGATTATACTTTTACTCGGCACACATTTATTCCTGACTATCCGTTTACGATTTCCCCAACTACGAATATTCACTGCAATAAAATTGTCTTTTTCAAAAGATAAAGATTCATCGGGAGATGTAAGTCCCTTTTCGGCACTGGCAACATCACTGGCAGCCACAATAGGCACGGGCAATATTATTGGGGTGGCAACCGCTATTACCTTAGGAGGACCCGGCGCCGTATTCTGGTGCTGGATTACAGGCGTATTAGGCATTGCCACCAAATACGGAGAGGGATTACTGGCGGTAAAATACCGTGTAAAAACTTCAAACGGCGAAATGCTGGGCGGCCCGATGTATGCGCTTGAAAGGGGGTTAAAAATGAAGTGGCTGGCTATTTTGTTCTGCGTATTTATGGCGCTTGCAGCATTCGGTATCGGGAATACAGTGCAGGCCAATTCCATATCGATGCTATTGAATGAAACATGGGGAATATCGATACACCTGACAGGCGCTATAATATCCATACTGATTGCAACTATTATTATATTCGGACTAAAGGGGATAGCTAAAGTATGCAGCCTGTTTGTCCCGTTTATGGCGGTATTTTATATTATTGGATGTTTCATAATACTATTTATGAACTGGGCATACCTGCGTGAAGCTTTCTCCCTAATCATCAACTCTGCTTTTAGCGCACGGGCTGCCGGAAGCGGTTTTTTAGGCAGTACAATAATGATGGCTGCCCGTTACGGCATAGCCCGCGGATTATTCTCAAATGAATCGGGTTTGGGTTCGGCTCCTATTGTTGCGGCAGCGGCAAAAGCCCGGAATCCGGTAAGGCAAGCTTTAGTTTCATCAACAGGTACATTTTGGGATACGGTTGTTATTTGTGCGTTAACAGGTATGGTTCTAGTTAGTTCTGTTGTTGCTCACCCCGATATCGACCATACGCAGGGAGCTGTGCTCACAAAAGCTGCTTTCGATAAAATACCCGTTGTAGGGCCATGGATTTTATCAATCGGGATTATCACATTTGCCTTTTCAACCATACTCGGTTGGACATACTATGCCGAAAAAGCGGTTGAATATCTGGGTGGTAAAAAATGGATAAAAGTATACCGGATATTCTGGGTGGTCGCAATATATATCGGAGCCATTATAAATTTAAAATTGGTATGGGATATTGCCGACAGCATGAATGCTTTAATGGCCATACCCAACCTTGTATCCCTTTTGCTCCTTTCTGGAATAATTGTAAAGGAAACCCGGAAATACCTATGGAATAATCAACTGGATCTTAAAAACGATGAGGATATCCCCCAAATAGAATAAAGAGAAAAGTAATAAATAAGAAACACAAGCTAAATAATATTATAAATTAATCGGCGAGATTTGTAAATTTGTACTTTGGAAGAAAAAGCAGGATTGAGAAAAAAGTATATAATATTATTTATTCATTTAGTATTTTGCATAGCGTGCCAATTATCTGGCTATGCTCAAAACGTATCAACTGTTCTGGATACCATACCCGGCTCAATTGCCGATACAACTAAAAACGACATATATTCCAATATCCACACTGTTGCCAATAAACGCAAATGGACAAAAATCCTCTACGATTTTATATTCGATTACAGTCCTCCGAAAGAAGTTGAAATAGCGGGAGAAAAATCTATCGACGAAACATTTTCAATTTATTCGGGTAAACGGATACGCAAAATTGATATCATTTGTTTATCTCCATTTGGCACCAATATCAACAATCCCGACTCCATCAAACAAAAATCCATATCCAACACACTAAACTCTTTGCATAAAAATACATTCAAATTTATTATCCATGGCAATTTACTTTTCAAAGAGGGAGATTTGGTTAATCCGTTTACTTTTGCTGAAAATGAAGCATACTTACGTGATATGAGATACGTTAGCGACGCCCGTATCCAGATTATGCAAACAACTGATGATGATTGGGTAGACATAGTTATAATTGTTCGCGATAAATTTTCGTTAGGTTTTAACATCCGAAATGTTTCATTTTCAAAATATGATGTCGAATTGTACGACCGCAACTTTGCTGGGTTGGGTAGCGAGTTAATTCTTCGATTTATGAACAATAAACATCAGAATCCCCCAATAGGTTACGGAGCAAGTTTTATTAATCCGAACTTTTTCCACACTTTTATCTGTACCGAGCTTTCGTATTTAAAGAGTTTTGACCGTGAAACTCTTAAAATTGCGGCAGAACGGGCTATTCAACCCAGTTTAAAATACTTCGGCGGATTAAGTTACTCTCAACAAAAATTGCCTTATAGAATTGATTTGGTTAACGACACGGTTACCATAAGAAATGAAACTTTATCGGCTACAGCCGGACGAGTAATTAATTTATCGAATAGTAGAGATGACAGCAAACTGGTTGTTGCAAGCCGTTTTTTATGGCAAAACGACATATCCGGGCTAAGCAACAACAGTACATACAACTATTTAAACTACCCCTTCGAGCGAAAATATTTGTGGATAACATCATTATCTTTATACCAACAACGGTATTATCGTAGAAATATGATATACAATTTTGGGAATACCGAGGATATTGCATACGGGTACAACGCATCGGCACAAATTGGCTACGAGGACCATGCATATTTTAATCGCATATATGGTTCGGTTAGCCTGGCCGGCGGGAATTTATTCAAAATAGGATATTTATATACAAAAGCATCCTATGGTTCATACTTCCGTAACGGGCGAAGCGAGCAGGGTGTTTTGCGCTTTTATTCAAGCTATTTCAGTTCGTTAATTAATTTAAGGGGAAAAAGTTATTTCCGCCAATTTGCATCAATTGATTATACAG
The DNA here is from genome assembly GCA_031263585.1 of Prevotellaceae bacterium. Taxonomy (GTDB): domain Bacteria; phylum Bacteroidota; class Bacteroidia; order Bacteroidales; family UBA932; genus JAISFN01. Next base: position 20,756 of record JAISFN010000078.1, read on the forward strand.
AAGGTATAAGACGGCTTAATGCCGCTAACGAATTTATATATTTCAGCAGGCTCACTAATTTCAATACATCAAAATATAATCTTGAAGCTAACGGTATACGCCGGTTTATGATAAATACCGAAAGTAACTGGTTTAATCCATTCACTGTTTTGGGATTCAGAGCAGTATTGTTTGTTTTTACAAATTTTGCATGGCTGGGACATAAAAACGAAAAGTTATTTCATCACGACAATTTTTTCTCAGGTTACGGTATAGGCATCCGTACACGTAATGACCAGCTTGTATTTAAAACCATTCAAATTAAACTTGCCTGGTACCCGCAATTAAACCAGAACAAATTCAGCGATTATTATAATTTTTCAAGCAGCGACCCGAATGCTTCCCCTAATTTTAAACCCGATTATCCGGATATAATCCCTTTTGAGTAATTTTACAGATTACTTGAAAAAGTTATCATGCAGTAAATATCAGGTATCATGGCTTTTAAATTAGATATGCGATGTGTGGTATGCAAAAAATTACAATATGCTGTACGCAATACACATATTTCTTTTTATAATTAACTCTTAACATATTAATGATAAAACTATTTATCAACTATATTGCATTAAATAAATTAATAAACCCCAATGACAAAATTCTGCTCGGTGTAAGCGGAGGAATTGATTCGATGGTACTGTGTGATTTATTTTTAAAAGCAAACTTTAATTTTAGTATAGCTCACTGTAATTTTCAATTACGGGGAGACGAATCAAATGGCGACGAATTACTTGTTGAGGACTATGCCCGCCTACACAATATACCATACCATGTTACACGGTTCGATACCGTTTTATACGCCAAACACCAGAAAATATCCATACAAATGGCTGCCCGCCATCTGCGTTATAATTGGTTTACCGAACTGACAGCCATGCATAAGTACAGTAAAATAGCTGTAGCTCACCATGCCGACGACAGTATCGAAACTTTTTTCATCAATCTCACCCGAGGCACAGGATTAAACGGCTTGTGCGGAATACCTGTTACAAACCAATTAATTATTCGCCCATTACTATTTGCTCACAGGCAACAAATCAATAATTATGCAACCGAACATGATATAAAGTATCGTGAAGATTCCTCAAATTCACTAAGTAAATATGCCCGTAACCGTATGCGGCTAAACATTATCCCCAAATTGGAAAAAATAAACCCTTCATTCAGGCAAACAATGCTTGGCAACATAAGTCATTTACAAAAGGTACAGCATTTTGTTGCCAATGAGATGAATAAAACTGCTCAGAATATTTGCTCACACGAACATGACAAAGTTTTTTTAGACATAGCTAAAATAGAGAAACTACCCTACTCTACCCTATTTTTGTATTATGTATTACAGGAGTATGGCTTTAAAAACGAAACCGTTAATCAAATTGCAGGTTCTCTGCATTCAGTACCCGGAAAACGATTTCACTCCCGAACGCATACATTATTGAAAGACAGGGAATATATCATTCTCTTCCCGCATATAAAAACCGACGAAACAGAGTTCAACATATCGAAAACCGATGAAGAAATAAACTATCCTATAGACTTATCATTTAAAACAATTACTAAAATAGCCTCGTTTACACCGGATAAACAGGTATATGTAGCCCAGTTCGATTTTAACAAATTGAAATTCCCGCTTACATTACGCAAATGGCGGCACGGAGATAGTTTTATACCATTCGGGATGAAAGGAAGAAAAAAATTAAGCAATTACTTCTCGGACAATAAATATTCTCTGTACGACAAAGAAAATCAGTGGATATTAACCACATACGACAATGAAATAATATGGGTAGTGGGTAAACGCATTGATAATCGGTTTAAAATTGATGAGCAAACAAAACTAATTTGGCAAATCGAATTATTGAGCTAATGCTTACAACCTAACAATCCATAAATTAAAAAATTCAACAAACAATTCCGAATGTATAATGTTTTATAATAAAGTATTGCAAACATTCATAACTAATCCATTTATATATTAATCAGGTATTTGAATTAAATACCTCAAATAATCAAGATAATAACTATATTCGTTCCCTTTAAATACATCGTAAATATTATGCAAAGCGAGTTAACCGTATCTCTTATTCAATATGATATTGCTTGGGAAAATGCCAATATAAACCTTAGCAAGCTTGAGAAATTTTTTGAAAAAATACCCGAAAATACCGATTTGATAATACTACCCGAAATGTTTACTTCGGGCTTCACCATGGCGCCTTTCCATGTTGCCGAAACCATGCACGGCAATACTGTTACCTGGATGCGTGAAAAAGCAATAGCTTTAAAAAAAGCCATTACAGGCAGTATTATTATTAAAGAAGGTGATAAGTATTATAACCGGTTAATTTTTGCAACGCCCAACGGCATGCTTCATTATTATGATAAGCGCCATTTATTCTCGCATTCCGGCGAAAATGAGCATTATACTGCAGGTAAAAAACGTTTGATAGTTGATTATTTAGGTTGGCGGATTTGTCCGCTAATATGTTACGATTTACGGTTCCCCGTGTGGTCGGCAAACCGTAACGACTATGATTTACTGATATATGTTGCCAATTGGCCGCAAAAACGGCATAATGTATGGGAAATTCTGCCATATGCCAGGGCAATCGAAAATCAATGTTATGCGGCTGTGGTAAATAGGATAAACGATGACAATCAAGGTTATCCGCATTCCGGCTTTTCAAGAACAATTGATTACAATGGAAAAATTATAAATGTAGCATCAACAAACCATGAGGAAATAATTACATCAACCCTCTCTTTTGAAAAGTTACACGAATTCCGTAAAAAGTTTGATTTTATAGCAGATGCTGATCCTTTTGGGATATTCTTATAACAAGCATTTCGTTAATTAATTACATTCTCATGGATATCAGATATGTGAGGATTATAAGGCATCCGGATATTGCGTTCCCTTGTTTGTTTATTTTTCAGTTTTATTTTCAAAAATTCGGAAAATATAACTGCCAGGCCAACAATAATAACCAGTAAAACCCATCTCGGTAAAGCATTACCAAGCAAACTTATTGCTATAAACAATCCAGTAAAACCAAGTAGTATGGATGTAGCTTTTTTATGAGTGAAACCTAATGCTAATAGATTATGGTGCAAGTGATTTTTATCCGGTTTAAACGGAGATTTCCCCTGAGACATCCGGATAATGAAAACCCTGAAAGTATCAAACAACGGAAGAATCAGTACGCTTACTACTATAATAGGAGCCGTATCCAAATTAAATAAATTAGTTGAAGCTAAATTAACTTCGCAAAATTCAATAGACAGCAAGGCAATAATAAAACCCAAACACAATGCACCGGCATCGCCCATAAAAATCTTGTTCCGCGTACCGAATACATTGTATATAAAGAACGGAACCAATGCCCCAAACAACGAAAGAGCAACAATGGCTAACTGGTTGTTCATAACATTACCTATCAATAAAAAGCATATGCCAAAAAACAAACTGGCTATTATCCCGATACCCGATGCTAAGCCGTCGATTCCGTCAATTAAATTCAGGGCGTTAATAATAACCAGACAAACAAGAACCGATAGAAGAATGCTAAAAGTATAATGTATTTCGCCAATCCCAAAAAAATTATGCAGATTTGTAATCCTGATGTCGCCTAAAACAACAAAAGCTAAAATGGCAATTATTTCTCCCAAAAACTTTTTACGGGCAGAAAGAATCAATATATCATCTCTCAATCCTATAAAAAACATGAAGATCAAACCCAATAGAAAGTATTGGAAACTGGGGTACAAACTAATATTAACGGCAAAAAGCAAGGCTATTGTAAACCCGATAAAAATACTCACTCCACCAATGTTTGGTATCCTGCCTTTATGAGATGTACGATGATTGGGTTTAGCAACCAGCTCCTTTTTTACAGCTATCCGTATGATTATGGGCATCGCGAAAAATGACACCATAAATGCCAATACAGGAGCCAATATCTGTTTAGCAATTAATAGATTACCTATAAAACTCACAGTACTAAAGTTTATAAACAACAATACAAATATAAAACGTTTTTCGTGAAATTAGTCTTTTTATTCTAAATATTTTACGAATGAATCTCTCCGCCGCAAGCGGTCGGGGTTTCAATAAGGAATATATTTGTTTCTTGCTGTAAGCAGCGGGGAATTAAAACCTAAGAGATTAAAATTAGGAGGCGTTTTCCAAAGTATGCTACCTTAAACATAGCCAAAATTGATGTAAAGGAAAGCAAGACTGAATGCTTTAGTCCAAAATTCGCCTACTTCCAAACAATCATAATACTACCGCTTGGGCTGGATCATATGCCGGGAGCGTAGCAATACAGACAACAGTTTTTTGATGATAATGTTCTCAATTTAAGCTATATCATTGCCCACTATGCTGCGGACAAGAATTTATAATATCTTCCGTGTTAGGAATGAATGACAAGCTTTGTAACTCCGAGAATGTGGTCGACAGTTTATTGTCGACCACATTCTTTACATAAGTAATTTTGTTTCTCTTACGGTTTCTTGTCATATTTCTTTATTTTTGTGCTTTGGCTGTCGGAGAAATGAAGGGTGATTTTAATTTGCATTTACAAAAATACAAATTAATTCACTTATTGTAAAATATTTACAGCAGCATACTTTTTAAATCACAGAAAAATATTTTTTTCATGGGCTACCACCTATTGTTTTATTTAAACAACTCTGCAAGTTTAGTTTCTAACTCTTCGCCTCTTATTTTTTCTGCGATAATAATACCTTTATTATCGACTAAAAACATTGCAGGGATAGATTTCAAATTAAAAGCATCACTAGCCCCTTTTGTATCCAAAAAGTTAGGCCATGTCAAATTTTCTTCTTTAAGAGCTTTTTCCCAGTCAGCTTCTTTTTTATCTATTGAAATACTGATAATCTCAAATCCCTTCGATGAGTATTTCTCATATAACTTTTTCAGATTTGGAATTTCATTACGGCAAGGACCGCACCATGAAGCCCAGAAATCTACAAGAGTATATTTCTTACCTTTGTTGATTTCTCCCACTGTTGTATCTTTATTGTCTTTGCCTACAAGGCTAAATGTGGGCAGGACTTTTCCTAAAAATCCTTCAGGAAATAATTCTTTTTTTAAAATTTTTCCATAATAACTGTTTTTTGCTTCCGGAGAGAATTCTTCATACCAAATTTGCTGCTCTTCAGTAATATAAGTCATAACATCCAGCATTAGCATTGGTCCCCACCATGAATCTTTACTATCCATGATGATACCTTTCATCGTTTTTTCTACAGTTTCGAAGAAGTTCTTTTCATCAGCGGCAAATTTTTTGTAAGCATCAGTCTGGTTTAATGAATCTAGCATAACATTATCATTAGTTATATACGCCTGACTAATAGCTTCCGATATTTCCTTATTATTATCATGGTAGGCTCTGTACAAAGAATCCATCATTTTACTAGGCGCGATTTTTTGGGTATATAAGTCATGAGATTTACTACCCTTCACCTCCACGTTGTTAAAGTTATAAATGACACTACCTTCATGTTCTAATTTTTCCACGTGTCCGGTCAATGTAATCTTACCATTTTCAACTATGAGCTTTGCGAATCCATAGCTTTCAGCTATATGTATGTTGAACATCCGTGGTTCATCCGCCACGCCTGTAAATGTAAATTTTCCATCTGTAACAACTGATTCTGCAACAGGTTTCTCATCCCTATATGTAGCTCCGGGAATTAATTCAACTTTAGTCCCATCGGGAATGCCGTGGAAGTTTCCTTTAATAGTGTATGACGTAGCTGGTCGTTCAGTACAAGAAATTATTATTGTACTAGCTATTAAAAAAGCTGATAGATTTTTTAAAATTTTCATGATTATGTTTTTTATTTTTATTTACTTAAGTTTTGCACAATTGTAGCATTACCCTGATTCTTAATTGCTCCCATTGGGAAAGGCATCGTCCACATATGTGATGTCGGCGACAGCGAAATCGTTTGCCCATCTACTACCTTGCTCAGTATACGGGCATGTTTAGCATCAATATTATATCGGCAAGTAGAGGCATTATTTTCCTGATAAGTTTCGGCATAGAAATTTACCAGATAAAAATAATTTATGGCACGTAACACTCTAGCATAAGCAATAACTTCATCACGCTCAGCATCTGTACTTTCCGTCGCAGTTGGGACATGCTCTATAATTAGATTGCATGTAGAGATAGAAGCATAGCTGGCGTAATACATTGTCTCATCCGAATTATTCAGTTCTATGCGGGTTGCATTTTCATCCCGCATATAGTTCGCTTTGGTTAAAGGATAGTAATTCAAATTAGCTATTTGTCCGATGTCTGTCATTTAGTAGATTTATTGCATTGAATTTCAATTACTAAAGCCAGATATCAATATTCATCGTTAAAATTGACGCTTTTAATGATGCCGCGTTTCGAATTGCAAATGAAATTCAGAATGTTATCACGCTCTACCGAAGACTTAAACTCCTCTTCGATTTTTTTACAGGCATCGGTTGTATTTAACGTGCCTTGATATATAATACGATAGATATTGTGAATTTCTTCAATTTGTTCGGGAGTAAACCCTCTGCGACGCAATCCTACACGATTTATACCGCCGAAAGATAGCGGAAAATGTCCGGCAATAATGTAAGGTGGAATATCTTTGCCTACCAATGAACCACCCATAGTCATAACATGCGCTCCAATATGCGAAAATTGGTGGGTCCCTGTTTTACCCCCAAGTATTGCCCACTCGTCGATATCCGTTTCTCCGGCAAGCCCAGTAAAACTGGCTAAAATTACATTATTTTCCAACCGGCAATCGTGCGCTACATGCGAGTACGACATAATCAGGCAATTATCACCTATAATTGTTTTCATTTTACCGCTTGCTGCAGTACCCCTGTTAATAGTAACACATTCGCGGATAATGGTATTGTTGCCAATAATAGCCCATGAATCTTCACCCTGGAATTTTAAGTCCTGTGGAATTGCCCCGATAACGGCTCCCGGAAAAACTTTACAGTTCTTCCCTATTTTAACATTGTCCATAATGGTAACATTAGGACCAATCCATGTATTTTCGCCGATTTCTACATTTTTAGCAATTGTAGTGAACGGCTCTACTATAACATTCAAGCCTATTTTGGCTTCATGATGGATACGAGTGAATTCCATATTATCTGTTTTTAATAACTTGGGCGGTTAATTCTCCTTCGGTTACTATGGTATCGCCAACAAATGCCTGCCCGTACATTACTACAATTCCTCTTCTAATAGGCTCGGTTAAAGTAAGTTTGAAAATAAGAGTGTCTCCCGGGACAACTTTCTTCCTCCACTTTACCTTATCGATTTTAAGGAAGTAAGTTGAATAATTTTCAGGATCGTCAACAGTACCCAGTACTAAAATGCCGCCAACCTGAGCCATAGCCTCAACAATCAGCACCCCTGGCATAACAGGTTCGTCGGGAAAATGTCCTACAAAAAACGGTTCGTTCATCGTAACATTTTTTACCCCGACAACAGTATCTTTACTGCTGCTTATTATTTTGTCAACCAGTAAAAAAGGAGGTCTATGAGGCAACAAGCTTCTGATATCGTTTATATCATATAACGGCTCGATATTCGGATTGTACACCGGAACAACAGGCTTCTGCGACTCCCGCTTAGCTATTTTACGAACGGTTTTTGCCGTTGTAGTATTGATTTGGTGTCCGGGTTTAAATGCTATCACCTTACCTTTAATACGATACCCGATTAAAGCCAAATCGCCGATAATATCAAGTAATTTATGGCGGGCGGGTTCGTTCGGGAAACGTAATTCAAGGTTATTTAAATAACCTTCGGGTATGCGTTCAATTTTCGACTTATTGAATATTTTAGCCAAGTGATCAAGTTCCTCCTGCGGAACAGGCTTATCCACAATAACAATAGCGTTCTCAAAATCGCCGCCTTTTATAAGGTTATTTTTGTATAGAGTTTCTAATTCGTGAAAAAATACAAATGTACGGCAAGGCGCTACTTCCTTTGCAAAGTCATCAATCGAGGTTAAACGTGCCGATTGGTTATGCAATACCTTCGACTCGAAGTCGATTGTTAGGTTTATGCTAAAGTGATCATCGGGCAACAAAATGATTTCTTTCCCGTTATCTCCTTTGAAAACCATTTTTTCTTTAACTTCAAAATACCATCTGTCGGCTTTTTGTTCAACAATACCGACTTTGTTAATAGCTTCTACATATTTTCCGGCGCTACCATCGAGTATGGGAGCTTCAGGTGCATTAACAGTTATCAATGCATTATCGATACTCATTCCCCATAGCGATGCCATTACGTGTTCTATGGTAGTAACTTTTACTCCATTTTGTTCCAACGTAGTACCGCGCGAAGTGGCCGTTACGTTATCAGCATTGGCTTCAATAATAGGCTGGTTTTCAATATCTATACGTTGAAATTTTATACCGTGGTTTTCTTCGGCAGGTTTAATTGTCATTTCCACTTGCAAGCCTGTGTGCAAGCCTTTTCCTGAGAAGCTAATAGATTCTTTTAAAGTCTGTTGCTTTTTTTGCATATTTATTTCCAGAAAATTGAGACCGCAAAGATATGAAAAATCTTTAATTATAGTAATAGTGAGCCGCTACTAAAGTATATCAAAACAAGCGCATAAAATTATATTTTTACACTGGATTGTTTTTTCATGCGCTTGCTCTAAAAGTATATTGTTCGAGCTATTACTATGATGTCGAAATCATTATTTTTAATTAGCCCGATTTCTTATTATGTTTTAATATATTGATAATTATAGGATTTATGCTGATAAAAATCATTATAAATTGTTATTGCTCAAATAGGAAATAAGTTGTTACTTTGCCTCAAATAAAAACGCATATTGCTTTGCAGCGTATTTCTTTTGCAATTGTTGTGACCCATTGCCCCGTAATATTAATTATATCGGGGCTTTTTTATTGCGCCGTACTTATTTCGAAATTCTTTTCCTCAGTAATTTTTTCACAATAATGGCAAAGCAGCATCACGTCGTCATTTTTAGAAATTACTTTAAATTTTGTAGGTATTTTTTCATGGTTGGTAATGCATTTAGGGTTCATGCAACGAACAATACCCTCAATTTCATCAGGTACTTCGACCACTCGTTTTTCAACAACTTCATAATCTCTGATTGTGTTCAGTTTTGCACTGGGAGCTACCAAAGCAATGCGGTTTATATCATCATTTTCAAAATAACGGTTGGTTACTTTAATAATGGCCTTGTTGCCCAAATGTTTACTTTCGAGATTCATCCCAAAGGTAATTTGGTTGTGGCAATGCTCAAGCCCTAATATGCTGATTACTTTAAACAAGGATTTAGAGGGTATGCGGTCGATTACTGTACCGTTTTTTATTGCGCTTACTTTTAATTCTTTTTCCATGGTAAATAATTATTTAATGCCAAGTATATAACAAATTACGGCCATACGCGTATAAACGCCGTTAAGCGCTTGGTCGAAATAATAAGCTTTTGGATTGTTGTCGACATCTGTACTTATTTCACTGACACGAGGCAGGGGATGCAGTATTTTTACATTTGGTTTTGTATTGTTGAGCATTGTATTGCGTAAAATGTAAACATTTTTCACCTTTTCGTATTCCATGGGTTCCGAGAAGCGTTCGCGCTGCACTCTTGTCATATAAATAATATCGACGCCTTTAATATTTTCAGCAAAGTCGGTATGTTCTTCAAAGTTCAGTCCCTTGTTTTTAAGGTACATGCAGTACTCATCGGGCATTTGCAATTCGGGCGGCGCTATAAATTTAAAACTTGTATTGAAATGCGACATAGCCATAAGGAGCGAATGAACGGTACGCCCGTATTTTAAATCGCCCACCATGGCTATTTTTAAATTATTGAGGGTCCCTTGTGTCTTTTTTATCGAATATAAATCGAGCATGGTTTGTGTGGGGTGCTGGTTTGACCCGTCGCCTGCATTAATAACGGGTACTTTCGATACTTCGCTGGCATAACGCACACTACCTTCCAATGGATGCCGCATTACAATTAAATCGCAGTAATTGGCCAGCATCATGGTTGTATCTTTCAGCGTTTCACCTTTCGATACGCTTGTATTCGATGCCTCTGAAAATCCGATTACCCTTCCTTTTAGCCGGTTAACAGCAGTTTCAAAGCTCAGGCGCGTCCGGGTCGATGGCTCGAAGAATATAGAACCGACAACTTTACCTTCAAGCAAATTTTGATCGGGGTTTTCTTCAAATTTTGCTGTCAGTTCCAACACCTTCAATATTTCATCCTTTGTGAAATCATTGATGGATATAAGGCTTTTAGGTCTGTTTTTCATTTTATATATGATTTTTATGTATTCTTTAATTTTGATTCGACGCCTTTAAGAATTAAAGGCTTAAAATTAACGCTTTGCACTTCACCATTCATCATTAACTTTTACAAACTATTTAATTTCAAGCGATTCTATTTTTCTTAATTTATCAGTCAGCATATCGCTTTTGGTTTTTCGTATACTTAAAGTTATGCTGCACGACAGATCGAAATTCTGCTCAATAATATCGGGTTCTTCATCCTTAATCAATTTCATTACATCATTCATTACCGCATAAGCAAAATGAATGGTAAACATGTTATTATCAGTTTTTTCAATTACTTCGGCAGTTGCCAAAGCATCGGCGGTTGCCGCGCGGTAGGCAAAAATTAAGCCCGGAATACCGAGCTTTATACCGCCAAAATAACGAATTACAAATACTACAACATTGGTCAAGTCCATTGATAACAGTTGCCTCAGAATAGGTCTACCGGCGGAACTCGACGGTTCTCCATCATCATTTACCCGCCAAGCCGCACCATCGGGACCAAGGCGGTAAGCATAGCAGTGATGCCGTGCATCATAATATTGTTTTTTCAGCTCGAGCAAAAGACTATGAACTCCGTCTTCGGAAACAACAGGATAGGCAAAGGCAAGGAATTTACTGCCTTTTTCTTTGTACACACCCTTGGCAGGTGCGGCAATGGTTTTATACGTATCGTCGGTCATTGACTATTAAAAGCATACAAAAATAATCAGAATAATTAAAATTAGCAAGACTTAAAATTTAAGATTTTATATTGTTGATTTTATATTTTCCAGAATACACTTATATTAAACATATTATATATGTTTAAATTTTAGAACTTGCTTAAATTTGTCTCAATAAAATTATATGGCAGCTGAGTAGTCTTTAGTTTTTTCTTTTTCTTTCTGTACTTTTACCTTTGGCGAGTTCGCATAGCTCGGTTGGCTTGACCCAAAAGTACCAAAAGCTAAAGACCGGCTTACGCTATTCGGCTTTTTAAAGCTCGGCTTTTTACTCCGTAGGGAACGCCGCCCTATCGAGCCCCGATTGAAAAAAGTCTCTTTTCCAAATTTTTTGTAAGCAAAAAAAGGAAGGGCATGGACTATGCAGGCGGGGCGCCCGCTGATGTTTCGCAGCCTGAACAACAGCGAAGTCCTCATAATTATAATTTTAAACAACTTTTAAAATACAGTAATAAGTTCCTTCCACGCTACCGCACAATTGTATCGCATGGCAACAAAATATTAATAATCAATTTACAATACGTAAAAGCTTATTCCTCTGAGCCGTTACCATATTTTATCCATTTAACAATATCGCCGTATTTGGGATTTCGGAACTTTATTTTAAAAAAACCTTTGGCAATATCCATCAATTCAACTTTGTCTCCTTTAATTAAATACATGCTTGTTTTAGCCGATAACGAAGGCGAGTTATAAAGATATGTTCTTTTACTTTGTATAACATAGCTTGCCAACTCTCCGGAACTTGACAATAGTTCCAGCTCCTTTAATGCCGATGCACTGCGGTTGTACCATACGGTTTCCCGTACATTAACAAGCGTACCAATGGGGCCGTTGTCAATATTTTTATAAATACCATAGGCCAATTCAGTAATATAAGCTTTTGTGCCTACTTCATAATTACCGGTTATAAAATATATTGTTGAATGTTTTTCAACGTCCGATTTTTTCAGCGTCTCAATCAGTTCTTTTTTATCATTATCAATACTAAGGTTAGTAAATGAATGTGAAGAGATAAAATTTTCGGTTTCCTTATCAAATAAATTTACATGATATAATTTATTCTCAGCATCTTCAACAATAGCAAAGTCCTTATAATTGTCGAAATTGTAATCGTCAACAATAATATGAACAGGGTGGCCTAAACGGTATTCATCAGGCAGTTTTAATGTTGCAGCGCTTTCTCTGTCGTTTATAAATACGTTGATTTCCCCTGTCGAATTATTAAACAAAACTTCGGCATTGTACTCCGGCGTAATTTGATAAACAGTTGAAACAAGTTTTCCTGTCGATGCGTTATCGTCTTTCCCTTTTTTTACTTCACTTTGATTACAAGCGATAATAGAAAATAATATTAATACTATTAAACTTTTATTCATAAGCGATACAATTTTAATTTACTTTAGATTTTTATCTAAAAAATCAACAAGTTTTTTATTAAACAAATCAAAATCTTTTGTAAAACCATTATTCCTTTATGTTCCACCCCTTCAACTATCCATATTTTTTTTGAAGGTAATTTTTCAAGTATTTTTTTATGATTTATTTTAATGTATAAATATCTACTTGTAATTAATTTATTAAATGCCAGTAAAATTCTTATAGCCGTTAAGAGCCTGTTTAAATTTTGTTCAGCATCAGATGCCATATGATAGCCTGCGCGCCAATTTGCCAATACAATTCATTAAACCTAACCGGCCTACAAAAGAAACAAACCGCCCGCATTTCCGGTATCCTAAATTGAAAAGAAAATAAGATGCCAGAATACGCTTATTTTGCGGGCGCCGCCGCCATATATTACGTATGGAGTAAAAATTTTCATACATCTTTTTATATCCTCTCCGTAATTCATCAGGGCTAATACAGCTTGGGCGAAATACCACATGGGCAGTATTGTACTCTCTTAAATCGTGACAGATTATCCTATCCTGCTTCGTCAGTTTTTTATGTAAAACCGTCCCCGGATACGGAGTCAAAATATGTCCGGTCATGGTTTCTATGCGATTTTTAACAAGCCAATCCAAAGTTTGTTTAAATGTTTCGGTTGTATCGCCGTCAAACCCGAAAACAAGGCTGGCATTTACCATAATTCCGTTATTGTGAAGCAGTTTTATCAATTTTTCGTATTCCGGAATCTTATTTTGCCGCTTGCCGACACTTTTTACCGCACTGTCATTAATCGATTCGAAACCGATAAACAAACTGCGGCAACCGCTTTCGGCCATCCGGGTAATTAAATCGGGATGGTTAATAATGTTGGTTGAAACGGCGGCATGCCAAACCAGTTTCATGTCGATAATTTTATCTAACAAGCTTTTTGTCCATTCGATATTGCCGATAAAATTATCATCGATAAACATAATTTGATTCCGACCGATAGCTTTTATTTCGTCAATAATATCTTCTACAGGACGGTTCCTGTACTTACGGCTCACATAATCGCAGCTGTTATAGCAAAATTCACATTTAAACGGACATCCCCTGCTGGTAACTATCACATTATAATAAAGGTATTTTTGTTTTTTTTCGATAAAACTCCAGTTGGCTACAGGTACCAAGGACAGGTCGGTAGGCTCCGGATTGGAGTATATCGTTTTCAATTGCCCCCGTATGCAATCCTCAATAATTTGCTCCCATAAAGTTTCTGCTTCGCCTACGCATACCGCATCGCAAAAATCAATTATGTCCGTAGGGCAAGCGCTTGCATGAATCCCCCCGAATACGACTTTTATTCCCCGCCGCCTGTATTTCCGCGCTATTTCAATAGCACGGTAAACGGTATCAACATTCACGGTAATACCTACTAAATCGGGCTTATCGTTTAAATTAAGGGCGGCTATGTTTTCATCTTCAATATAAACATGATGGCATTTTGGCGTCATTGAGGCTATTGTAACTAACGACAGAGGCGGCGACATTCTCCTTTTCATCTCCGAGTCCATCGGTCGCAAACTCATGCGGGGTGAAATTAGCTTGATGTTTAACTTTTTGTGCGTCAAATTATTTACTTTATATAGAATTAAGAATCAAGCGTCAAAATACTTCCGGAGATATAAAATCTTGACTCTTGATTCTCGACTTTTAATTCATTTTTCCCTATCCACAAAATTAGGACAATATCCTTTATTATCAAAAAATAAAAACGGGATTCGTACAAATCCCGTTTTATCATAATTAAAACTAAATTTCTTACAATTGAGGCCCTGCGGAAATCAATGCTTTTCCTTCGGGAGTATCGGTGTATTGTTCGAAGTTTTTGATATAACGTGCCGACAAATCCTTAGCTTTCTTTTCCCATTCGGCAACATCGGCATATGTTTGGCGCGGATCAAGAATACCTTCGCTAACATTGGGTAATGCTTTCGGAGCGGTTAAATTCAAGTAAGGGATATGAACCGTTTCAGCTTTTTCAATCGAGCCGTCGATGATAGCATCGATAATAGCGCGGGTATCTTTAATCGAGATACGTTTTCCGGTACCGTTCCAGCCCGTGTTTACCAAATAAGCTTTTGCGCCATGTTCATCCATTTTCTTAACCAATACCGAAGCATATTTTGTTGGATGTAAAGTTAAGAAAGCCTCGCCAAATGCAGGAGAGAATGAAGGTACAGGCTCGTTAATACCGCGCTCGGTTCCGGCTAATTTCGAAGTGTAACCGCAAAGGAAGTGATATTGAGCTTGTTCCCTATCTAAAATAGATACCGGGGGCAATACGCCGAAAGCATCGGCCGACAAGTAAATAATCTTTTTAGCATGACCGGCTTTTGAGGGAAGAACGATTTTATTGATGTGGTAAATAGGGTACGAAACACGTGTGTTTTCGGTTTTCGAAGCGGCTTTCGAAAAACAGGGAGTTCCGTCTTCTTTAACGGTAACGTTTTCCAGCAAAGCATCGCGGCGGATAGCGCTCCAGATATCCGGTTCGTTTTCAGCGCTCAGGTCGATAACTTTTGCATAGCAGCCGCCTTCGTAGTTAAACACGCCATGATCGTCCCAGCCATGCTCGTCATCGCCAATTAAATAACGTTTCGGGTCGGCCGAAAGCGTAGTTTTACCTGTTCCCGAAAGGCCGAAAAATACAGCTACATCGCCTTTTTCACCTACGTTAGCCGAGCAGTGCATCGAAGCGATACCTTTTAACGGCAGGTAGAAGTTCATTAATGAGAAAATACCTTTTTTCATTTCGCCGCCGTACCATGTACCGCCGATAACAGCCATTTTTTGGCCAAGATTAAATAATACAAATACATCCGAATTTAAACCTTGTTCTTTCCATTGCGGGTTTGTTGCTTTTGAACCGTTCATTACAACAAAATCGGGTTCCCCGAAATTATCCAGTTCGTAATGCGAAGGACGGATAAACATGTTGGCAACAAAGTGCGCCTGCCAGGCAACTTCCATAATAAAACGCACTTTCATGCGGGTATCAACGTTGGTTCCGCAGAAACAATCAACAACATATAATTTTGGAGCCGAGCCCAATTGAGTCGTAACCAAACCCTTACAATGGTCCCAAATTTTAGTGTCGATAGGGCGGTTGATTGTACCGTCCCACCACATATTTTTTTCGCTTATTTCGTCTTTTACAAAATATTTATCCTTTGGCGAACGTCCGGTAAATATACCCGTATCAACCGATACTGCGCCTGTCGCAGTTAATTTACCTTTTTCAAACCCTTCATTTTTAGGATCCATTTCGGCCTGGAATAATTGCTCGTACGAAGGATTGTATACAAGCTCCTTCACGCCGCTAATTCCATACTTACTTAAGTCAATGTTCTTCATTGTAAAAACAATTTTAATAAATTTATAATAATCACTTTTCTTAAAAAGACAAATCAGAATAAAAGTAGTAATTATTTGCGGAACATCCAGCTACTTTTACCAAAATATTTTGCTTTTTTTAATCAATACCTAAAGTCAATTTGGCTATTTCAATTTCTTTTATATCGCCTGTATTTTTCCCTTTTACATCCGATAACTTTATGGCATCCAGGTACTCGTCTTCGGGGTGCGCCTTTACTTTTGTCAGTTTTATAACAATGTTTAAAGGTGTAGTACCCACATCGTTTGTAAAAAAAGTACCTATACCGTAAGTGTCGTGGATACGCCCGTTTACATAATCCTTTATTTCTTTAACTTTCTCAACATTCAGCGAATCGCTGTATACTACGGTTTTCGATATCGGGTCGATACGTTTTTTTTTGTAAAACTCAATGGTCATATCTGTAAATTCGATAGGGTCGCCGCTGTCCCATCTCACGCCGTCGAATAATTTGGCATGCTTTAAACTGAACGATTCAAAAAACGATTCGGTAGTGTAAGTATCCGTTAAAGCCAAGCCCAAACTACCCTGGTACACATCAACCCAGGCATCGAGCGCTTTAGCATTTGCCATGCGGTAGCCATATTTAGCCCCGTGATACATAAACCACTCGTGGGGATGCGTTCCAATTGGCAATGTATCATGTTTCATGGCAAAATAGACATTGCTTGTGCCTTTAAAATAATCGCCCGAATAATTTTTTAGTATTTCAACGACCTTGTCCTGAGTATCGAACGAAAACCGGCGGCGGGTTCCAAAATCCGAATAATCGGCTTTGATGTTTTTCAGAAATTCCGCTTTATCACGAGTTCTATCTATAATATCTTCGGGGATAATTCCTTTCATTTTAAAATACAGCTCGGAAATAATCGCCATTAAAACCACCTCCCACAATACCGTACGATACCAATAGCCTTCGACATACACCTTTAGCTCGCCTCCGTTTTGCTCGATATGTACTTCTGAGGGGTCGAAACGGTAACCCTCCAGAAAGTCGATAAAAACAGGATCGAAAAAATAACAACGTTTGGTGATATATTGTTTTTCGGATCTTGTTAAATATAACGACGACATGGAATTCACCTCCTTACGTAAGGCTTCGGCAAAACCTTCGGGAAAAAGGCTTTCGCCCCTGTTAAAGAACTGGTAACGCACAACAGTGTTGGGATATAGCTTTTGGATGGCTAACATTGTACTAAACTTGTACAGATCGTTATCGGTAAAATGCTGAATAATCATAAGTTGTAAATTTATTATTTAATTTGTTAATAGCTAATCGTAAACCTATTAACTTCGTTGAACGTGCAAGCTCGCTTACGGCTTATCACATATCTTATTACTCGTATCGCATATCCGGCTAAAAAGCCGTGTGTAGTGATGATTTATAGCATTCTCCATTTTAAATTGATAAATCACTGCTTTTTAAAATCTTGGCGCCAATTTGCAAGGCTTTTTCGTAAATTGGGGCGGCAATCGTTTCAAAACCTCTTACATTCGACATGCAATCGTCCAGAATCACAAGTTTTTTCATTACTTCCGGATAATCAAATAATTGTTTTATACTATTGGCTACGCAGTGGCTCTTTGCTTCGCCGACAACAATTATCTTGTCGAACTGACTTATATGATTAATTAGCGCTTTATTTTCGGCGGTGCTTGCATCCTCCGGATCGGGTATATTTGCCCGGAAAATGCCGAACATTTCGCTTGCCGGGTTCAGTCCCTTTTCAATAATTTGAAAATGAGTATTGCTTAATCGTTCCCAGTTTTTCAATTCGTTCATCAAAACATCAATTATGGCGGCGCCAGCGCTTCCGGCAATGCAATGCTCAGGCCAAATAACATGCGGAAACTCTTTTTGTTCTTCCAGTTGCCGGAGATAAAGAGCGGCTTTTTCCCTATCAAAGCAAGCTGTCCATTTAGCTCCAACAAGCTCTTTATACGTAATTTGCGTATAGGGCGCAGGGATGCCGCCGCTACTATCCCGCCAGTAATACGGATGTGAAATATCCAGTACATGATGCGTATCGAGCGAAATAATAATCTGATCGATAACTGCATAATTATTTTTTATGAATCCGGCCAAACGTGCCATATCGTTTTCGGCTCCGGGCACGTATAACGCTCCGTGAGGCAAGCAAAAATCGTTTTGCGGGTCGATTATCAATAGTAAATTATTATTTTTCATAAATATTTATTTTACAAGTATTTAAATTTCAAAATTGAATCCGCGCCGACTCAACTGCTCATATTTTTCTTTATCGAATGAGAAATACCGGGGCGCCCTGTGCGATACGTTGGCTTTTTTTTCATCCAGTTGGATTAGTAAGCCTGTTGCAATTATTTTACGGTGAAAGTTGCGGCGATCGAGCTGTACGCCGAGTATGGCCTCGTATAAACGCTGCAGTTCGGGGATTGTAAACTTTTCATTTAATAGCTCAAATCCAATGGGTTGATAACGTATTTTCCCCTTTATACGGCTTATTGCCGCCTGCAATATCCGACTGTGGTCGAAAGCCAGCGGCGGGATTTCGTCAAGGCTGAACCACTGGGCCTGCTTGGCATCGTCTCCGGCCGTGATACTGTAATCGGTTTGTTTGATTAGCGCGTAATAGGCAATGGTAATAACCCTGCCGCGCGGGTCGCGGCCGGGCTGCGTAAACGTGTATAGTTGTTCGATAAACACGTTTTTAAGGCCGGTTTCTTCAAATAGTTCGCGTTTGGCGCAATCTTCGGCGCTTTCGTCCATATCCAGAAAGCCGCCGGGGAAAGCCCAGCGCCCGGCATACGGCTCGTTGGCGCGCTCGATAAGCAAAACCCTTATTTTATCGCCATCGAAACCAAAAATTATACAATCGCTTGTTACCGACGGGCGGGGGTATTTGTAGCAATATTCTCTGGTACTATCCATTTCTTTGTGTAATTATAACGCAAAGAAAAGTCTTTTTTCTGAGATACACAAATATATTTGTGTATTTTTTACACAAAGAAATAACTAATGCATACGCTATCAGAGAAGGTATGTGGCTTGTGCATCACAAGGAACGTTGTAAAATCGGTTTAGTATGGGCAGTAAGTTTGTGTCAATGGAAAAAGGGCGTGTCAACTATCTTTTGACACACCCTTTAAAATAATCTAAGCTACATATTTAACTAAATGCCTTCGTACCAATTAGCGTCATTGTTATTATAAGTGTTATTTATGCCCGTAACAGCTGGGTTAGTATTGTCGATAGAATTATCATCGTATATCATAACAGCACATGCATCATTAGGATAAACATTGCCTTTGCATATAAAATTGCTGAATGAACTATTTGAAACACTGCCATAAGCATCGTTAGGCGTATTTCTCATAAATACAATCCCATTTTGTGCGCTAATATCCCTTATGCCGTTGCCGATAAAAGTACAATTGTTGATAGTTGCCTTGCTGCTAGCAAACATATGGATGCCATTTTTGTTGAAATTTTTAAAGGTACAATTCGTAGCTTCCAGTTCGGCGGCGCCGAATACGGTTACACAACGACCGTGTTGCGCTCCGCTAAAGCCGCCCACGTTAAGGATACCATCAAATACGACATTTTCGAGAACTAATTTTCCGTTTCCATCAACCGTAATTCCATCAACTCCTGCTGTGCCGGGAGTTTCGTTAGTACTGAATACGATGTTCTTTAAAGTAACGGTTCCCGTAGACGTGATATAAAGTATCGGGTTTTTACCATGATAGCTTGGAGTTAGTCTGTTAGTTGGCGATTTCGAAGCAATTTTAGCGCCATTACCCTGTATGGTAATACTTTTATCTATTTCGACACCTGTTCCAATGTCATAGTCATTAGCTTTCAAATTAAATACATCTCCATCTCCCGCACTGGCTAATTGTGCTAGCAACTCGCTAGGGTTTGTATAGCTTATAGAGTTTCCGTTAAGTATTATTTGCCCGTTATCACTTGCAGTCCAATATATTTCATTTATATCCGGATAAGTATTTGTATTGATACGTACAACACCATTGTTTTCAGCCCATATAGGATAATTATTGATTGATACCGGCTGAATAAAATTAAAAATATTACGTTCAACAGTTGCTTCACCTCTGACTCTAACACAAGCATTAGCCCAACTATAGTGTGCCGAGCCATAGTTGAAAGTATTGCCCATAATTGCGGCAGATATATTTGCATCTACAAATACACCCGAGTAAGTAAAGGTATTACCAGTTATTTCGGAATTGTCTCCACCAATATATACACTTCCGGCATTATCACCATAACCTTTTATCGTGTTGGGAACAAAAATACATTCCGACATTTTAAAGTTATCAGCACCTGTATCAACTTCTAAGGTTTTATTGATGTCTTTTTTCGGCATAAATGTTATGCCTTTAATTTCAACATTATCGGCAAAAATTGTTACAAGGTTTTGCATACCATGACTGTTGTTAGGTTTTTCTTCGTTACCATATACAATAACTTTACCTTCTCCAATAATCTTATATCCAGCTTTGGTAATAGGCATGTAATAAACTTGTCCAGGGCCTTGTACATTGTAATTCAACGGGTAATTACCTTCGGTAAAAATAAGCCCGTCGGCATAACTTACCGCTAAAGCGTCTCTTACTACAGTTCCGCTAATCGGCCTGTCGGATTTCGGGCCAATAGCCAGCATTATTTTACCGGTTCCGTTATTTGTAAGGCCGCTTACCGTACCGTAAATGTTTACGCCGCCGCCGTTTACCGTAAGCGCGCCAATGGCGGCGCCTTTAGCAACAACAAAGCTGCTGTTGGCCGATACAACTGTTGCCGTAGCAGCATTATCGTAAAACGTTACATGCGAGTCGGGCAAATTAACATCTAAATTGTTGAGGTTTTTAGGAGCATACGGGTCGCCAATTAGCACAGCGCCGGTATACTTGCCGGCATCGGCTTCTACAGCCATGTCAACGCCATCGGTAGTAGCCGCCAATTCGAGTATACCGTCATAATCATCGCCTAATTTTAAGGCGGAGCTCATGCCATTCTTAAATGAAATACGGATTCGCGGAACTTTTGTTTTATCAAGTATGCCGAAGGTAACTTCTGCATCGTTAGCTGTTGCGTCAAAAGCGCCTTCGAAAACAAAATGCAGGTTACCTACCTTGCCGGCAAGCAACGCACGCGCTAATACGCCGTTAAGTTCGCTTACGCTTGCAACAATATTAAGGTCGCCGTTGTTGCTGTTATCCGGATCGTCGAAAGCATCGTCAACATTAATAATAAACCTGGCGCCTTCGGTTAAAAAGTTACCCTTTACCGTGGTAAGCTTATTGCGCTGTATGGGTATGTTATTTAAAACGCGTGTTTTTAACAGTTTATCCTGGTTATCATAAACTGCAATATCAAAATTATGGCCTTGTTGCTGGGTACCGTCAACCGGCGCAAAAATATAATCCCACGAAATGGTTTGCTCGCCATTTATATTATCATTATATACTGTTCCGGCATATTTTGCATCTGCTTCACTAATCAACTCGGTTGCTATTAGCTCATTTTTTAAAGCGTTAAACCCTGAAGGGATATCGTTTTTATACGCAACTTTCACCTCTTTAAGGGTGATGCTAAGTTTATCCAATACATCCAAAGCAATTACGCGTACTTTGCCAAAGGGGCGTTTAAGTATAATGCTTTTATCGATGGTTGAATTAACGTCAATTCTCTCAACATGCGTATAAGCGTCTCTGCTGTCATCGTTTCCTATGTAATCGGGATTGTGAATTATCGATATTCCCTGTAAGCCGTCATTCCCGCCGGTTGTATAATGCAAGTCGGCTCCAGGATTAGCGCCGTCAGTGATATCCGCCCAAAATACAAAATCGTATTCGGCAGGTATCAAACGCGTTTCAATGGTAACCGGGCCTGGCGTACCCACTGTTTTTACAATACGCTCGGCACGCGCAGGCGGATTATCGGTTGTATAAATCTCCAGGATATACCGTAAATCGTACTTATCAAAATCAACATTTTTCACGGCGCCATCGGCGCTGCTTGCGGTAGGATCCGAGGCTTTGGTTTTAATATCGCCGGCTTTCAGCGGCAAATCGGCTGTAAACCTAACGGTAAGTTCTTTTTCATTCGTCCGTTCGTCGGCGAACTCATCCTTTTGGCATGCCGTAAACGCCAGCAACATTCCTAAAAGGAAAATCGATAATAGTTTTTTCATAATAAAAAAATTAAAGGATAATAATATAAATAGTTGATAATAAATTAATTTTAAATCAATCGGGTAAAATAATAACAATTTCATCTCCTTCAAACCCATCATCAATCCCGATACTTCCCGGGGCAAATTCTTTTGTCAGGAACGCTCCGGTAAGCAATGTAAGATGAGCCTGTTTTAATGGAATTGCGAGGTTATCCGCCCCGTTAATTATATTCTTATTTTTGTCGTAAATAACGAAACTGATGTTAATTTCGGTATCGGGTTCAATGTCTTTCTTCTTGCTGTTTTTGCTGATAAACACATGGTCGGATATCAGAATCACAGACTCGGGCGAAGCTTCCGATAAATTGTAATGAAAGCTCACATCCGACTCGAAATAATTAACATCCTGTGTCATAACATTGTACCCGTACGGCAGCCACATCGAGTAAACCGCCTTTGTTCTCAAATCGCTTGTTGTTATCAGGTTATAGTCCGCTTTAAACTTTTGTAGGTCGTTTGCAATAACCTGGTATTCGGCAAACGGGGTTTCAAGCAGCATTGTATCATTAATCGTCAGCCCTTCGTTACCGCTTATATCAACGGGCAAAACACCGCAATAAGCATATTTAGAGTCGTTGATAGGTTCATCGGCCGATTTTATTTTTACAGCGCAAAGGTCTTCAACATCAAAATGTTTATTATCCTCGCCGCAATGTATCCAGCTTAAAAATTTTAATTTTTGTGCAGGGAGTTTCAGGCTGATTGTTGCGGTATTTTTACCTTTTTTTACCGACGGTATTGTATGTAACTTGCGCTCCATTCGTTGATTATCGGTTGAAAACGGGAATCCGTCATCGGAGTATATATCGATAATGGCATGCATATCAATAAAATCGCTATTTGCTTTTGTTGAATATGTTGTGGTAATGGTATCTTTCATGTGGTTGAAAACCAGTGTTAAATTATAATCTACCAGTTGTTCTTCCGGGGTACAACAATCGCACAAATCGCGCTTTACGCACGAGCTTAGGGCTGCAAGTAAAAAACAACATGCAATTAAACTTAGCAGGCTTTGTATATATCGGCGACGCTTCATGGTACTTAAATTATTAACGATTATTTCCGAATTTGAATATTAATGAAGCCTTTATCTTTGTCGGGCCTATGTAGTTTTTATATCCTGAATTAACCTCGCAAAAATAAGATTCCACCTTTGTATATTCCTTATAGGGAGAATACACATAGCCGATAGCCAAACCCAGTTCTAAGTATACCATATCGGTAGTACCAAAATGGTTATTGATATCAAATACATACCCATAGCTAAAGCCCAAGCCCCAGATATCGCCTTGGGTCCCGTTTTTATCCCTGTTTTTGCTTAATTTTATATCATATTGACCAACATGCCCGTACATGCCTAAATAATGCCCGGTATAATTACCGTCGGCCTGCAACCAATACCGCATTTCGGGCGAAACCGACCATAGCGCATAGTTTTTGGCTCCGCTACTCACCGACCATTTTGCATATTGCGCTTCAACATTTAACGAATACCGCTTATTCCATAGGTATTCTCCTTCAATATTAGGCGTAATTAATAATACGTACAAAACATTCGTTTTTACAGACCAGTGCGTATACTTGGGCTCTGGTATACTTGAATCGATCGAATCGCTCTGTACCAAGCCTGTACGATCATACATCAACGAAACCGCAGGATTAGCAAGCGTATTACTAATTTCTGTTAAAGTATCGGTTTTAAAAAAAAGGCTGTCTTCATTTACGAAATACTTTATAAAACTGTCGGGAGCAGCGTAACCATTGGGTTTTACAATAGCTAAATTAAAAAATACCAGTAAAATATATACAATAAATCTACTGCCTGCTATAGTTTTTATAATGGCGATCATAGTTTTTCAAGTACAAGGTCAAACGTAGGTGTTACTAAATCAGACAGCAAAGATAATAAGATATTTCATATAAAAAAGTAAAATTCGATTACTTTTTAAAAAAATAAACTAAAGTAATCATTTATTATAATTTAACTTAATTAGCCCTGCGAGAATTTGTAAATATGCCAATATGCTAATTATAGAATAAAAATTTATAGCAACCGCATGAAAAAACGACCTATCAACCTATCAAGAAATCAAGAAATTCATATTTATTAATCTTTTTGATTAGAGTTTTGTTTGAATAAAATAATATTATTTATCTTTGTTTTTTATTTAATCAAAACTTAAAAAAATGGCTTACAAAATTAGCGAAGATTGCACTGCATGTGGAACTTGTATCGACGAATGTCCTGTTGAAGCAATTTCTCCCGGAGATATTTATAAAATAGATCCAGAAGTTTGTACTGATTGCGGAACTTGTGCAGACGTTTGTCCGGTATCGGCCATAAATCCAGAAGAATAGGTATTAACCTTTTGAAGCAAAGCAATGGTAAAAAAAGAAACCACTCTTTACAGGGTGGTTTCTTTTTTTATAATGGTTTAAGTATAAGTATTATAAATCGACTACACGATTCAGGTATTCCGAAAAACCTTTCACAATCGGGCGGTAATTGGAATTAAACAGTGGAGACGAGATAATAAAATCGGCGGTTGAGCGGTTTGTCGCCATAGGGATATTATACACGGCCGCAATACGTAACAAGGCTTTAACATCAACATCATGGGGCTGCGGTTCCATTGGGTCCCATAAAAATATGATGTAATCTATCCTGCCCTCACAAATTAGCGAGCCCATTTGCTGG
This sequence comes from Prevotellaceae bacterium, assembly GCA_031263585.1. Taxonomy (GTDB): domain Bacteria; phylum Bacteroidota; class Bacteroidia; order Bacteroidales; family UBA932; genus JAISFN01. The sequence goes on from JAISFN010000078.1 coordinate 45,652, forward strand.
TCGCCCCCCAAAGGCCCCGATTTTAACTTGGTTATATTCAGCTGTATTTCATCATCCCTGTAATCCAGCTTGTTTTTCAAGGCCGCTTCAATCAGATTTCCGGTGGTACCCGTGCATATTAAATCATGTTCAATTAAAATTTTGTAATTGAACTCGGCCCATTCCACAATATCTTTTTTCCGGTTATCATGGGCAACCATAGCAATTGCTTTTCGTTGTTTCATATCTCCGCTCCTTTTTTTACATTTCACTACAAAGGTAGGCAATTTTATACAGAGCCTGTTTAAATTTGCCTCAACAAAATTATAGGCGGCCAGGTAGTCTCTAGCTTTTTCTGTACTTTTATCTCCGGCGATCCCGCATAGCTCGGTTCTAAACAAAGCAAAGAATATAATTCACCTGATAATAACATTATTAGCTTTACCTAGGATGACAGGAACGAGTTAGGTTCTGACTTTTGAGACAGCCTCCATCAGGTTAAGTTTTCATTAAATTTTATAGCCCTTAGCATATGCCGTTTACCGCCAGCCCCTTTTAAACGGCGTATTGCAAACCCTGCATTCCGTAAATTTTGTTTTACCGTCCCTTTTGCCGAATATGTAACCAGAATCCCGTTTTCGTCCATTAATTCCGCCATTTTTTCAAAAATAGCTTGCGTCCACATTTCGGGCTGGACATCCGGTGCAAAAGCATCGAAATAAACTAAATCGAATTTTTGACCGGATACATATTTATCTAAGAGCGTATTTATCTTTTTTAATGTAAACAAATTAGTTACAGGCGTTTCGATACCCCAATCGGCAGTATGCAGTACCGGGAAATAACCTTCTCCGTTATCTGCCAATATCGAATTATAATTCAACGATCTCCAGAGATCTTCCGCTAAAGGGTAAGCCTCAATGCTTTCATAATACACTTTTTTGTTTTGACGTATCGACTCGTTTAGAGTTAGTAATGCGTTTAACCCTGTACCGAAACCTATTTCCAATATCCGGATAAAATGTTTTTGAACAAAATTAAACCCCTCATTAATATACACATGTATCGATTCCTGAAAAGCCCCGCTTGTCGAATGGTAATGCTCATTTAACTCGGGAACAAAAAGGGTGTGCGACCCGTCGCCGGTAGTTAATAACTGTTGTTTCATTTTTTAATGGTAGATAAAACAAAATTACTCATTTTTGTTTACCTTTGCACTCTTAAACACAATGAATTATTTATTAACCGAAGCGTTTTTAAAACATTGGTCAATATAGGGCTACATTTGTATATACATTAAATGCTGAAATATCAAAGAATAAAACATGAATATTATCAATCTTATTTTATCCAAATTTCTCGGTTCGAAAGCGGAGAAAGACCTGAAAACAATCAACCCTTATCTTGATAAAATTAAAGCGGCATATTCAAAAATTGAAAAATTAAGCAATGACGAATTGCGCGCCGAATCAAAAAGCTTGAAGGAAAAAATACGCGATTATATAGCAGACGATGAAAAACAAATTGAGGATTTAAAATATCAGATGGAGGCGGATGACGTGCCGATAAAAGAAAAAGAGGCTATATATACCGAAATTGATAAATTGACAAAACAGGTTGATGAAAAAATTGAAGCAATTTTACTTGAAATACTACCCGAAGCTTTTGCCATAGTGAAAGATACTGCCCAACGGTTTAAAGAAAACAAGGAAATTATAGTTACGGCCTCGGAATTCGACCGTAATCTTGCCGCCCATAAGGAGCATGTGGTAATTGATGGCGATAAAGCCATTTGGGCAAATAATTGGATAGCCGGCGGAAACCGTATAAGCTGGGACATGGTACATTACGACGTTCAGCTGATAGGCGGCGTGGCTTTGCATCAGGGGAAAATTGCTGAAATGGGCACTGGTGAAGGTAAAACATTGGTGGCAACACTCCCTGTTTTCCTTAACGCATTGGCCGGTAAAGGCGTGCATATTGTAACGGTAAACGACTACCTGTCGAAGCGCGACTCGGAATGGATGGGACCGATTTATGAATTTCACGGCCTTTCGGTTGATTGTATCGATAAGCATCAACCAAACTCCGACGCTCGCCGTAAAGCTTATCATGCCGATATTACTTTTGGTACAAATAACGAATTTGGTTTTGATTATTTGCGTGATAACATGGTGTTTACACCCGACGAATTAGTACAACGCAAACACCATTATGCCATTGTCGACGAGGTTGACTCTGTTTTAATTGACGATGCCCGTACTCCTTTAATTATTGCAGGGCCTGTTCCCAAGGGCGACGACCAGTTGTTTAATGAGTATAAGCCCTACGTGGAAAAGCTGTACAATGCACAGCGTAATTTTGTTACCCAACTGTTGAATGATGCCCGTAAAGCAATACAAGATGGTAATAATGAAAAAGGAGGGCTGTTGTTGTATCGTGCCTATAAGGGTTTGCCCAAGTATAAACCTTTGATTAAGTTTTTGAGCGAACAAGGTAATAAAGCCCTGATGCAAAAAACTGAAAACCTTTACATGCAGGATAACAGCCGAAATATGCATGTTGTTACCGATGATTTGTTTTTTGTAATTGAAGAAAAACAAAACTCGGTTGAATTGACGGATAAGGGAATTGACCTGATATCGCAGACATTAGACGATAATAAGTTTTTTGTGATGCCCGATGTGGGAAATGAAATTGCCAATATTGAAAAAACAGATTTATCGACCGAAGAAAAGTTAGAGAAAAAAGATGCGCTGTTGAATGATTATGCCATAAAATCAGAACGCGTACACTCTGTTCACCAATTACTTAAAGCATATGCAATGTTTGAAATAGACATTGACTATGTAGTAATGGATAACAAAGTAAAAATTGTAGACGAGCAAACCGGTCGTATCCTTGAAGGACGCCGTTATTCAGACGGCTTGCATCAGGCAATCGAAGCAAAAGAAAAAGTTAAGGTGGAAGCAGCCACACAAACCTTTGCAACAATTACGCTTCAAAATTATTTCAGGATGTACCATAAGTTAGCGGGTATGACAGGTACTGCCGAAACCGAAGCCGGCGAACTTTGGACTATCTACAAACTGGATGTGGTTGTTATCCCGACTAACCGTCCGGTTGTCCGTAAAGATTATCAGGATTTGGTGTTTAAAACCAAGCGTGAAAAATTCAGTGCGGTAATCGAAGAAATTGTAAAGCTAAGCCAAAAAGATAAACGCCCTGTGCTGGTGGGCACAACATCGGTTGAAGTGTCGGAATTGTTGAGCCGTATGCTTAAACTACGCGGCATTAAACATAATGTATTGAATGCCAAACAACACCAGCGTGAGGCCGAAGTGGTTGCCGAAGCCGGGCAGGCCGGAGCCGTTACCATTGCTACGAATATGGCCGGCCGTGGTACCGACATTAAATTAGGCCAGGGAGTGAAAGAAGCCGGAGGTTTGGCCATTATCGGTACTGAACGCCACGAATCGCGCCGCGTCGATCGTCAGTTGCGCGGGCGTGCAGGACGTCAGGGTGATCCGGGTACTTCACAGTTTTATGTGTCGCTCGAAGATAACTTGATGCGTTTATTCGGTTCCGAACGTATTGCCAACATCATGGACAGGCTTGGGCTGAAGGAGGGAGAGGTTATTCAACACTCCATGATTTCCCGTTCAATCGAAAGAGCGCAGCGTAAAGTGGAAGAGAACAACTTCGGCATCCGTAAGCGTTTGCTGGAGTACGACGATGTAATGAACTCGCAACGCGAAGTGATTTATTCGCGTCGCCGTAACGCCTTGCATGGCGAGCGTGTAGAGGTGGATATCATGAACATGATTGCCGATTATAGCGAATCGTTAACCGAACAATTTTACGGAAAGGTAGATTACGATACATTCCAGTATGAAATCATCCGTTTATTATCGACTGAGTCAGGGGTATCGGCTAAGGAATATGCTGACAAAAAAGCGGAGTATATTGCTGAAAAATTACAGGATAAGGTATTGGAAGCCTACGAGCGCCGTATGGATTTAATTGCCAAGCAAGCCTATCCCGTTTTGAAAAATATGCAGGAAAATCAAGGGCATCTTTACGAGAATATCCTTGTACCCATCAGTGATGGGCATAAGATACTCAATACGCTGGTTAACTTGAAAACAGCCTGCGAGACTAAGGGGAAGGAACTGTACAAAGCTTTCGGTAAAACGGTTATGTTGATTACTATTGACGAATACTGGAAAGAACATTTGCGCGAAATGGACGATTTGAAGCAATCGGTACAAAATGCATCGTATGAACAGAAAGACCCCTTGTTAATTTATAAGTTCGAATCGTTCCAGTTATTCCGTAATATGTTGGATAAAGTTTCGCATGAGCTGATTTCGATGCTTGTTAAAGCCCATATTCCTTTACGCAACGATGAAGATACGGCTAATCTTCGGCGAGCCGAACAACGCCGACGTACAGATATGAGCAAGATGCAAACCAAACGCGAGGATCAACTGGCGGCGGCTGGCGGCGGCGATACGGGCGAACGTTCAAATGCTCCTGTGCGTGTTGAAAAAAAAGTGGGGCGTAATGATCCTTGTCCATGCGGCAGCGGCAAAAAATACAAAAACTGCCACGGGCGTAATGAGATGTAGTTATCATTATCGAATGAAACAGGGATTACAAGAAATATCAATAAAGTTTATTGATTGAATTTAGTTTCCGGTAGAAATATAAATAAAACAAGAGACTGTTCAAAATTCGCTCTTTGTCTCATCTTTGCTATCCTGAACAAAATAAAGGTCTTTTATTATCACTTAAATTAGATTCCTCACTTCGTTCAGAACCAATCTTTGTGAGTTCGGCGGAGCTAATACAATGTGGAGTACTTTTTGGACAGTCCCTATTTTACGCCAATGAAAAACGTTCTATAAAAGAAGTCAATGGATTAGTTCACGCCTCACGCCGCAGTCCGGAACGTTTCTTTAATGCCTGGGAATCGGAAGAAGACAAACAAGAGACCTTATTTATATTTAGAAGCTCGAGTGGCCAAAGTCAAGCTCGAATTAGTCAAGGATCTATTGCCGCCGGAGTTGATACAGGAACATAGCGGCAAACTGAATCCTATCCTAAAGGAACTCAAAACCAACTACAATATCTGGATTTATCAACTTACTTTACAGCCTTTTTAAAAAAGGCTTGGGACATAAATGGAAAAGACTTAGATAATCCCTGAAACCTTTTTGTAATCAGCAGTTTTTCTTGATCCTAGATGTATATATATTTTTCCTGCCACTTCATTCTCCTGAACTGAACAAAATTGAAATCATTTGGAGATTCAATAATACAAGCGCTCATCCTTTGATATTTTTCTTAACTTCCAAAATCCCAAAGAGCGCTTAAAGAACATTTAAAGGATATTTAAAAGACATGCTAATCAAAATAGAAACTAAATACTTCTTTAAGTTTTATTGAACGCTTAATAGAGAGCTCCATTACATTAATTTCACTTATATCTTCTGAAGTAGGAGGATTGTGGGGCACAGACATTCCGAATTATTTCATAAATTATTAATAATTATTTCGTTATCTTTACTTTTTCTATTCGTTTTTAAATTATTTACAAAAAATTTAGAAGAGGGACTTTCAATCGGGAGGACTCGACCTGATGGCATTCCTTACAGAGTAAAAAGCCAAGCCTTGAAAAGCTGAGTAGCGTCAGCCGGTCTTGAGCTTTTGCTACTTTTGGATCAAGCCAACCTAACTATGCGAGCTCGCCGAAGGTAAAAGTACAGAAGAAAAAAGAAAAAGCTAAAGATCACCCAGCTGTTCTATATTTTATTGAGACAAATTTAAACAGGCTCTAAAATCAAGATATAAGAATTAAGATTTTATATAATTTGAAAGTATACTAATTTTGTTAAGAATTAATAGTAAAGTGTAAAACATTAATTTTTAATTATTAAAGTTCATGTTTGGTAGAATATTTATTATCATATAATCTGATTTAACTTTTGAGTCTTTAATCTTTCTAATTGCAGTTAATGAACGGTTGAAAAATATAAGAATTTGAGAGGAAACGAGTATAAAATCGTCAGATTTTTGTTACCTTTATACACTATTCTTAACTATCCTCAAGAAATAGATTAATACAATTTAACTTATTACAAAAAGCTATGAAAAAACAAATTACATTCATTATGATGTGCATTGTTGCACTGGGTATATCCCACTTGCTATATTCGCAAGATTCGAAAGTTGTTGATAAGATTATTGAAATGGGGCAAAAGGACAATCGTACAATGCAACACCTTGACATTTTAACCAATAGGATAGGTGGGCGTGTAATAGGGTCCGATGCTTATGAAAATGCAACATATTGGATAGCATCTCTTTTCGAAAAATGGGGACTCGAAGTGCAGATTCAGGAGGTTGGAACGCTTCCGGTGGGTTTCAACAGGGGGCCTTGGTTCGGGCGTATGTTGGACGATACCGATGGTATGGCGCTTCATTTTGCCACTCCTTCGTATACATCGGGAACAAAAGGCGTGCAACGCGGGCATGTAGTTATGGAGCCTAAAACCAAGGCGCAGTTTGAAAGAATGAAAGGAAAGCTTAAAGGAGCCTGGGTACTTGTAGGCGGAATGAACGAGGGCTGGGCAATTGATTATTCTCCCAAAGGAGATTCGGTAAGAGCCGAGGTAATTAAAGAAAATGAAGAAATTGTCAAATATAACGACTCAATATCGCGTATAAACTGGGCAAACCGGGGTAAAGTCCAAATCGAACTTAAGGAACATAAAAGTGCTCCGGCTCTTTTTTACCGGGAAATGAGGGAAGCTGGTATCCTCGGAACCGTTCAGGCTTCGGCTGTTCCTATAAGAGCATTGTATGATAAGAATTATATGCAGATGGATTTTGACAATAATTTGCCCGACTGCCCCGATATAAAACTTGATGAGCGACAGTACCGGATTATTGAGCAGAAAGTGAAAGAGCGGAGATATTTTCAGCTGGAATTCGATATACGTAATCATTTTAAACCGGGGCAGGTAAAATACCATAATGTTTTGGGCATATTGCGGGGTACTGAATTTCCGGATGAATATGTAATGACAGGCGGCCATTTGGATGCTTACGATGTTGCAACTGGCGCTGTTGATTGTGGAACGGGTGTCGCACCCAACCTCGAAGCGGCAAGACTGATTATGGAAGCAGGCGCCAAGACCAAAAGGTCGATTATATTTTGCTTGTGGGCAGGCGAAGAATTTGGTCTTTTAGGTTCGAAATACTGGGTTGAGCAAAACATGAATAAGCTGGACAAAATTTCGAATTACTTTAACCGCGACGGAGGCCCTACAGTAGCGAACTCATTAACAGTTCCTCCGGCAATGTATAATGATTTTAAAAAAGCTACCGAAAAGCTGAACGAAATTAACCCCGAATTTCCGTTTACACTGAGCGAGCGTAAAGGAGAAGCTCGTCCCCGACCTGTAACCGCAGGCGGCTCGGATGTAGCTTATTTTGCTATAAACGGCGTACCTACAATTGGTTTCGGAACGGCCGACCCAAAAGGCTATGACTTTACTTATGGTGAAATATGGCATACCGAAAGAGATACCTATAATATGAGTATCCCCGAATATATGGATCATACTTCGGTTGTAACAGCAATTGTAGTGTATTATCTTGCTAACCATGATAAATTATTATCGCGCGAAGGAGTATATAAAGATCCGGAACCAGTAAAACCACAGTCACCAACTAAAAAAAACAAAAAATAATTTTACCACAACATTTATTATAAATATATTAGAGGCTGTATTATATAATATTTAAGACAGTCTCTAATTTTTATTTACATACCAACTCATTAAATTAAAAAGTATTATTCAGGTTTAAATTTCATAAAAAATTAATTCGGCAATTCATACCATACTCATACATATCGGGTTTAAAATTAACCTGCCATATCCTTTAACTTATGCTATATGCCAAGGTATGGATTTTGAGTAATAGGATATTTATGTCATAAATATTTTATAGTTTTGCAGCTTGATATTTTTGGAATATGTAAGCGCATTTTTAAAATTTGCTTACATATTTATAAAAAATAGCTTGATATTTTTACAAATTGTAATATTTAAAAACCGTAAAGTTATTATTTAAAATAAAATTATTGAGAATAATTAATTTATAATATTTGATAAATTATTTTAATCGAAATGAGTACGAATTACGCGACATTATTGCGCCGAAATGTGTTTACAAGTCTTTGTAAACTTTACTTAGATAATGAGTTAATCGAAAAAATAGACCGTTTACCGATCGAAATGCATCCGCGCGGTAAACAAACCATACGCTGTTGTACACATAAAGCTCGTGCTGTAGCCAAATACAGGACAATGGCCATATTGGGCTTTAACTATTACGACGAAGAGGACGAACTTACTCCCCTTTCAACTTATGCTATCCTGTCGAGGGAGCGTACCCAACACACCGATATTTTTATGACGGTTGTTGACGAGGCTTGCAGCTCGTGTGTAAAAAGCAGCTATACCGTAACAAACCTTTGCAGGGGATGTGTGGGCAGGCATTGTGCTTTTGCTTGCAATAAAGGCGCTGTAATGTTCAGGGATGGACAGGCGCATATTGATACCGAAAAATGTGTTAATTGCGGAATGTGTATGAAAGCCTGCCCATTCAAGGCAATAATTTATCAGCCTGTACCTTGCGAGGAGACCTGTCCGGTTGGGGCTATCAATAAAAACGAGCGTGGCGTGGAAGAAATAAACAGCGAAAAATGCATTCAATGCGGGCGTTGTATATCGGCTTGTCCCTTTGGGGCGATTATCGAAAAAACGGATATTTTTGATGTTATCGATGCAATCCGTACGCCTGGTAAAAAGGTAATAGCTTTATCAGCCCCTGCAATATTCGGGCAGTTTAAAGCCGAACCGGGCAAAATTATTACCGCCATTCGCAAACTCGGCTTTGACGAGGTTATTGAAGTAGCTAAGGGCGCCAATATAACATCGCAGAATGAGGCTGACGAATTTGAAGAACGAATTATCGAAGGCGATGAAAAATTAATGACAACATCGTGTTGCCCTTCCTACGTGCAGATGGTAAAAAAACACATGCCCGAAATTCAGCCCTATGTATCGCATACCCGTACACCAATGTCGTATACGGCCGAGCTGGTAAAAAACGAGCAGTCCGATGCCGTTACCGTATTTATAAGCCCCTGCATAGCAAAAAGGTATGAAGGCTACCATGACCCGAATGTTGACTATGTGTTGACAATTGAAGAGTTGGACTCGTGGCTTACAGCCCAAGAAATTGATATTTTGGAATGCGATAGTACGGAAGTTGACGCTACCATACACCCCTCGGGCCGTGGATATCCGCTTATAAAAGGTGTTGCCAACTCGGTGGTAGTTTATTCAAAAGAAGAAAATAAGGTTAAGGTTAAACCCATTATTATTGACGGCTTAAACAAGCAGAATATCCGCATACTTCGCTCGTATGCAAAAGAATGCCCCGGCAATTTGGTTGAAGTAATGTCGTGCGAAGGTGGTTGTGTAGGCGGTTGTTCCAATACAGGTAATATTAAAACAGCCATCCGCCAGATACAGACATTTAGTACCGAGAAGAAATAGTTGTTTTAGCTTTTATCATCAAATGTAATAAAAAGAAGCTGTCCAAAAAGCATTTCGTTTTGTCATTCTTCATTCTTTTTAAAATGACAAAATAATAACAATAGTAGGTATGAATCAATCACCCTAAAAACAATAATTACTCCACCAAAATTTACATAAATTTGGACTAAGAAGCTGCTGTAACAACTACTAATATGCTCAATATCATTAATAATAGCATAATAATTACCAAAATACCAACAAATGTATAATGTTTTTTCAGGTAATTAAATGCGTTTGTCAGGGTAATCGAATCATTGGCCGTAAGAGCCTTTTTCGCCTGAGCCGAAAATTGATACAAGAAATAAGCCGGAAAGAAATTTATTACAGCTATAACCAGATAAGCTATTGTATACATAATTGCCACCGACTCGGTTGCCCGAGTGGCATAAGCCCCGTATGTATGCCTTATTTCCGACTGCATTTCAGTTATTATTGAGCTTCCGAAAAAAGCCACAAGTACGAATAATCCTGTAAAAACCAGCCCGACAATCGCTAAAAACTTTGTCCATTTGGATATTCCGCCGAGCAATAATTTTGATTCGTTAGTTAGTTCCATAATTGAAATAGTTAAAATAGTTAAAATGATTAATATGAATCAAAAATACTAAAAATATTGTATGAAAAAATAAAATCGGGATATTTTTCCAGCTTAGTTTATAATTAAATATAATTGTATAAAATCTTATGCAAGCGTAATATTTACATTCAGGTATACATCCTGAATAGCATTCAATAATTCAACCCCCTCATTCATGTTTTTTTGGAAAGCTTTGCGTCCACTTATCATGCCTATGCCTCCGGCACGTTTATTAACTACAAACCATAATTACCGCCTCTTTTAAATCGGATTCGCCTTTCGATTCGCCTCCCGAGCTAATCAAGCCTATAAGCCCCATATATCCGTTAGCTACCTGATAGCGACATAAATCAATAGGATGTTCCGAGTTTAATTCATCGTATATCCGCCTATCCGATTTACCGAATTTAATAGCTGTAACCGCCGCTATTCGCTGGTAATTTTTGTTTAACAATATTGGCCTGTATAGTTACTCCCAAATGATTAGCCTGTCCTGTCAAATTGGCTGCCGTATGGTAGTCTGTCCCGTCTTTTTTAAATGCATCGTTTCGTAAATAACACCAAAGTACGATGGTCATGCCTAGTTCATGTACATACTCAAAAGCCTCCGATACTTCGATAACCTGCCTGCGGCTTTCTTCCGAGCCGAAATAAATAGTAGCGCCAACGGCTACCGCCCCATATTCCAAGCTTCCTTAACCGTCCCGAACATAATTTGGTTAAAACCGTTCGGATACGTAAACAGTTCAGTATGGTTTAACTTTACGATAAACGGTATTTTATGTGCATATTTGTGTGCAACCGAGCCTAATACCCCGAACGTTGATGCTACGGCGTTACAGCCCCCTTCGATAGCCAGTTTTACAATATTTTCCGGATCGAAGTAAATAGGATTGAGTGCGAATGAGGCTCCCGCACTATGTTCAATGCCATGGTCTACAGGTAATATCGACACATATCCAGTATTAGCTAACCGTCCGCGATTTAAAATTGATTGCAGGCTATTCAATGTAGGTATGTTCCTGTCCGATGCTACCTAAACATCATCGATAATTGTTGATGACGGCGCATGGATCAATGATTTATCAATAGTTTTTGATACGTGGCCGAGATAATATTCAGCTTGCTTTCCTAACAGGCTTTTGTCGTTTGTATTCAAATTTCTATATTTAATCGATTTATATTATTGAATAACAGCTTTAAACGTAAATAGTTCAACAAATTTATCTTTATTGTAAAATAGGATATTCAAGCGGCTTTTTTGTACCTTTGTTCGAGTAAACCATACGAGCTTATAATGATAATTATCTAATAATAACTATCTTATAGTAAATTTTAACTTAACACGATATGCGTATAGGGTATGATGCGAAAAGGGCGTTCAAAAATTTTACAGGTCTGGGTAATTACAGCCGTTCGGTAATCAGCATAATGGCAAGTTATTATCCGGCTAATGAGTATTATCTTTATACTTCACCGTATAAGCCACATGCTTCCAATGTATTTGCAGCATTACCCAACATCGGTATCTATCAGCCTAAAGGCTTCTGGAGGATATTTCATTCAAGCTGGCGAAGTTTGAAGCTTGCCGGATTGATTAAAAAAGATAAAATTGACATTTACCACGGACTGAGCCACGAATTACCTGCCGGAATCCAAAACTCGGGTGCAAAATCGATAGTTACTATGCACGATTTAATTGTTTTACGCTACCCCCACCTGTACAAGGCCATCGACCGTAACATTTACTTGCAAAAGTACCGCATGGCTTGTAAATATGCCGATTTAATTATTGCGATAAGTCGGCAGACAAAAGACGATTTGATTAATTTAATGGGAGTTGACGAACGTAAAATCAGGTTAGTATACCAGAGTTGCGATCCGCAGTTTTACAACTTATGTACCAAGACGGAAAAACTATCGGTAAAACAAAAATATAAGCTGCCCAATAACTATATTTTGAATGTAGGAACCATCGAGCAACGGAAAAATTTGGTAACAATTGTACGTGCTCTAGCGTTATTACCCAGTAACGTTAGCTTGCTTGCCGTAGGAAAGCCGACCGAGTATATGAAAACTGTAAAGGCCGAAATGGAATGTTTAGGCTTACAGCATCGCATACAATTTTTACATGGCGCTCAGTTTACCGATTTGCCTGCCATTTACCAGCAGGCGCAGACATTTGTTTATCCGTCGGTTTTCGAAGGTTTTGGGATACCGATACTTGAAGCGCTCAACTCCCGGATTCCGGTTATTACCGCTGATATGTCGAGTTTACCCGAGGTAGGAGGCGATGCCGCATTGTACATCGAACCTGAAGATAGTGATACGTTGGCGCAACATATAAAAACCATATTGCACGACAAGCAAGTACGAGAAACTATGATTGAAAAAGGGATAACACAGGCGGCAAAATTCCGCGAGGAGCAAATAGCCAAGTCGCTATGGGCTGTTTATAAAGAACTTGTTATATAATCTGTTAATTACATATTAATTATTACTGCTGATGCATTAAAACTTAATCAAATTGTTTTTATTGGTTTTAAATTTGTTAAGATATTGTTTAGTAAACAATTTTAGAGTATGACTTTAACTATTTTAAGTATTGAGATATCAAATCAAAAAACAAAACATCATTTATATATCTTATTTTTAGAAATGTAAAGTTTTGGTTCTTGATTCTGGAATCTATATAATTCTACATAATAATATACTATGAAAGAAGAAATACAGAAAGCTGTTGAGGTATTGCGTAAAGGCGGAATTATTTTGTACCCTACCGATACTATTTGGGGTATAGGTTGCGATGCTGCTAACACAATAGCAATTGAAAAAATCTATACGTTGAAAAAACGTACCGACAGCAAAAGCATGCTAGCGCTGGTTGATAATGCCGACCGCATCTCCCATTATGTAAAGAAGATACCTCACATTGCCCGCGATTTAATCGAGCTGAGTAATAAACCGTTAACCATAATTTATCCCGATGCCGTTAATTTACCCGACAATTTGCTTGCCGAAGACGGAAGCATTGGTATACGGGTTGTGCAGCATGAGTTTTGCCAGCAATTAATATTTACGCTCAACCGGCCTTTAGTATCAACATCGGCCAATGTTTCGGGCGAAAAAATACCCTCTACTTTTGCTGAAATTTCGGACGAAATTATTAACAGTGTCGATTATGTGATTGATCCAAGATTTGAGGAGAAAGTAACGCATAAACCCTCGTCAATTATAAAACTAGGGATAAGTGGCGAAGTGAAAATCATCCGCAAATAAGGAGGCATTCAATCATTAACAAATAACGCATAACGTTTAACATTTAACAATTCGCCTGCTGTGCTAGACATTGATAAAATAAGAAATGATTTCCCGATTTTGCATCGTACTGTACATGATAAAAATCTAGTATATCTCGATAATGGAGCCACCACACAAAAGCCCATACAGGTTATTGAGATGGAAAACAATATATACCGTAATTTAAATTCGAATATACACCGTGGAGTTCATTACCTGAGCGGACAGTGTACCGAATTATACGAAAATGCCCGGCAAACGGTACAACAGTTCATTAATGCACCGGCACGCGAAGAAGTTATATTTACTGCCGGTACAACTGCCGCTATTAACTTGGTTGCATGGTCGTTTGGTGAGAGATTTGTGCGCAATGGCGACGAAATACTTATTAGTGAGATGGAACACCACTCCAACATCGTTCCCTGGCAATTGCTATGCGACCGTAAAGGCGCTATTTTGAAAGTATTACCTTTTAACGACGAGGGCGATTTACAGCTCGAAAAACTGGACGACTTATTAAGCGAGCGTACACGTATTGTGGCCGTAACCCAAATATCCAATGTATTGGGTACTATTAACCCGATTGATAAAATTATAGAAAAAGCGCATGAACGCGATATCCCTGTATTAATCGATGGGGCTCAGGGCATACAGCACGGAGGTATCGATGTGCAGGAATCCGATTGTGATTTTTATGTTTTTTCGGGCCATAAAATATATGCCCCCACCGGCATCGGTATTTTATACAGTAAGCAAAAATGGCTCGAACAAATGCCTCCCTGGCAAGGCGGAGGAGATATGATCGACCAGGTCCGTTTTGCTAAAACAACTTACGCCCCACGACCCCTTAAATTTGAAGCTGGAACATCTAACTATGTAGGCGCAATTGCATTAGGCGCAGCATTGAATTATTTAACAAGTACGGGCATAGTCGATATTAACATACACGAGGCAAAACTGTTGGATTATGCAACAAAAAGAATATCGGAAATTGAAGGCATAAAATTTTACGGTACAGCTAAACATAAAACAAGCATTTTGTGCTTTTTGATGGACAGTATCCATCCTTACGATATCGGGATGATTCTCGATAAATTAGGTATAGCCGTACGTACAGGACATTTGTGCGCCGACCCCATAATGCAGCACTATGGTATTGAGGGAATGGTACGGGCATCGTTTGCGTTTTACAATACCTTTGATGAAGTTGAAAAATTGTATGACG
>JAISFN010000090.1 GCA_031263585.1 Prevotellaceae bacterium
CCCAAACTCCTACAACTCGCGGCTACAAATTTTGGATGACATTATTAAAATCTTATTTTTAAAATCGACTCTACGGCCTAAACTGTCGGTTAAAATACCCTCATCCAGCATTTGCAGCATTACATGGAAAATTTCGGGATGCGCCTTTTCAACTTCGTCAAGTAGCACAACCGAATAGGGCCGACGGCGTACTTTTTCAGTTAATTGCCCACCCTCTTCGTAACCCACATAACCCGGAGGCGCACCAATTAAACGGCTTACCGCAAATTTCTCGGTATATTCGCTCATATCAATACGGATAAGGTTATCGGTAGAGTCGAACAGATATTGAGCCAATACTTTAGCCAATTGTGTTTTACCTACGCCAGTAGGGCCTAAAAATATAAATGTTCCAATAGGCTTATTCGGATCTTTCAACCCTGCACGGTTACGCTGAATTGCCTTAACAACCTTTTCAACAGCCTGATCTTGACCAATAACACTGTCCTTCAAAATTTCAGCCATTTTCAACAAGCGTGTACCTTCGGCTTGTGCAATACGCTGTACGGGTACATTTGTCATCATGGCTACAACTTCAGCAACTTTTTCTTCATCCACAATTTGTCGATTTTTCGACATTTCCTGACTCCATTCGCGCTGAGCTTTGGTAAGCTCCTCAATCAACGATTTTTCAACATTTCGTAATTCAGCAGCTTTTTCAAAATCTTGCAATTTAACGGCACTCAGTTTTTCAGTCCGGGTACTTTCAATTTGTTTTTCTAAATTATCTATATTCTCGGGCACGTTAATGTTCGATATATGTACACGGGCTCCGGCTTCATCCAGGGCATCTATGGCCTTATCAGGCAGGTAACGGTCCGAAATATAGCGTTGTGTCAATGTTACACAGGCCCTTATGGCATCGAGTGTATAAATTACATTATGATGATCTTCATAACGTTCTTTTATGTTATTAAGTATCTCAATCGTTTCTTCAGGACTGGTCGGTTCAATCATAATTTTTTGGAAACGGCGCTCCAAAGCTCCGTCTTTTTCAATATGCTCGCGATACTCGTCAAGCGTAGTTGCCCCAATACACTGGATTTCGCCACGTGCCAAAGCCGGTTTAAGCATGTTGGCGGCATCTAGCGAACCCGATGCGCCCCCTGCACCCACCAAGGTATGGATCTCATCAATAAACAGAATTATATTGTTTGTTTTAGCCAGTTCGTTCAAAATAGCTTTCATCCGTTCTTCGAACTGCCCGCGGTATTTAGTACCAGCCACAATCGATGCAACATCCAACGTAACAACACGTTTATTCAAAAGTATGCGTGGTACTTTTTTCTGTACAATACGCAAGGCAAGCCCCTCGGCAAGAGCCGATTTACCCACTCCAGGCTCACCAATAAGTACCGGATTGTTCTTTTTACGACGGCTTAAAACCTGTGCCATCCGTTCAATTTCTCGTTCGCGTCCTACAATAGGATCTAAACGATTTTCGATTGCAGCTTTCGTTAAATCGACACTAAAATTATCAATAACAGGTGTATCCGAAGTACTCTTGGTTGCAGATGAAGAACTACCTCCAGAAGATCCACCGCTAGGGATTGACGACTCATCATCCTCATCACTTTGGAAGGATGCACTCGGTTGGTTTGGTAAAATATCTTTATTATTTAATTTTGCTTTTACCAATTGGTAATCAACATGCTTATTTTTTAGCAATTGTGTAGCATAGGCGTTTTCATCGAACAGAATGGATAATAATAAATGAACGGCCTTAGGTTCATTCGATTTCATAGCTCTGGCTTCAAGGTAAATTTGTCTCAAAACTTTTTCGGCCGATTTTGTTAAATAGAGGAAGTCAATGTCTTCTTCCCCCAGTATATCTGCTGATTTAATAGAGTTCTCAATTTCTTTTTTCAGTTCATCAATATCCACATTCAACTCGATTAACAAGCCAACTGCCTCATTTTTTTTCTGACGTAAAATGCCCAGAAAAAAATGATCGGTACTTATAGCTTTGTTTCCAAGCCTTATAGCTTCTTCCTTGCTATACGAAATAATTTCAGTAACTTCTTCAGAAAGTTTCAAATTCATAAAATTATCAATTTAGTATCTGTAATAGTCCGCTAATTTACTACTAAAACAATATATTTGCAATAATGTTAAGAAAATTTATAGTTAAGGTTTTATTTCCGGTTTGCCTTCCGGACAGGCACACAACATGTAAGCTGTCAGGCAGGCCCAAATGTCACGGATAGTTTGTTTGCTATGCTCCTTTTGTATTGCTGTAACGAATTTAGTTTTTCCACCGGTTGATTAATCAGACGGGCTATTTGAAAGAGGGTGTAATACTTCTTCGCTTCCCTATACGAGTTTCGGCAATACTTGTATACCAGTTCGTAATCTCCGAACTTTTGTGTATTGAAGCCCTCGTTTTCAATCTTCCGGCGCAAGCTTCCCCCGGTTGCGAGGCGGATTATATTTTCTCTATCATATTTTCTATTGGTCAGCTATTCAAAGGTATACCCTGCGGGACATCTTTTGTTTTTATTTCAACACGCTGCATCCGGTGCAGGTTGTATTTTTTATATGGAATATCTGTTTGGTGACAGTATTTACTGCTTATGAACAGCCTGTTTTTCACCCTGTAAGTTTCTGCTGTCGGCCTCCTTCGACGAATTCCTGACACACGCTTTTGAACATCGTATCCTGTAAAACTATGATGTATTTCCAGCCGTTAAAGTGGCAATTATTGTTTGGATGAAGGCCGTCGGCAAGGAAGCAAACGGGCAAGTTGCGGATGCTGTTTCTTCAATTTGCCGACCAGCCATGCAAATGCCTTGAGTTCGCCATCCTGTTTGTTGAAGTCGCCAGAGGGCTCCACTCGTTTGCCAGCTAAAGAAAAGCAATGTCCCCCGCCGCTGCCAGCTTGGTTTCCAATACATAATTGAAATAAACCGAACCGCCTTGCCGTTTTTAGACTTTTTGGTCAGGCAGTTTTCGCCGTGAGGCTTGTCGAAACTGAAAACTCCCGCAGCATCCACCGCTACCAGACAATATTGCCCCAATAAACGGTAAGGACGCAATATTCGTAATCTTTGGCCAGCCGACGAAAATTTTCCAGCCATGAAAATATTTGTTCCACGATCCAGTGTTTGGGCAGGGGATTAAATCCGGTTGATTTGTTTGTCCAAAAAATGATTCCCATATCCAACCCAAAATCATTGTTGGCATTTTTTCCAGCCCGCCCCGGTAACCCCCGTCGGCGTAATCTTCTTCACTCGCTCTAAACGACTGCTCAGCAATTTGATCTCCCTGAACCCAGCTTTGCCTTCATTTTCGTTTGCTGCATGTATTTCACCCGCCAGCAACAATCCACCGCCATCCTTAACGGTGTGCTTTTTGACTTTTCTTACGTTTTTTTCGCCATCCTTACTCTGATTTTCACTTCCAACACGGGCACTGTTCACCTCTTTACTGCCTACTACTCCAACTCTGAGCAACCGGTGCCTTTTTTGCCGTTTCCGGCATCTGTCATGCAAATTTTCATGTATTTCCTCGAATGTACCGTCTTCCTTACCTTCATGAAAAATAATAAATATACCAGTTGCCTTTTCGGGAAACTGCACGGCTGTATGCGCCACTGGCAGTCGGTTTTTAACGCTAAAAAACAGCGTTCAATATTTCCCGCCATGGATGCGTACGTTTGCAGGCATCTCCGGTTATTTGTATTATTACACCGTACTGGCTGTCGCTTAAGTTTGTCGAACAATTTGTTATCATTATTTATATATTGATAATCATAAAGCTATGAAATATTTCTAAACAAAAAAACTGATATACAATATTTATCCTAATCTTGGACAGCTTATAAAGCTTATTTTAACTATTCACAAGCATTAATTGTCGAATAGTTTTATAATAAAAACCATATTTTGCCACTGTAAACCTTCCTCGTATGTAAAAGACAGGAGTTGATAAAAATGTAGTATCTTTGGCGACATTTAAACAATGCGCGGAGATATCAAAACAATTTGATTTTAAGAAGCTTATTGCATTATTGTGATAATAGTTTTATGTGTCTGTAAGTTAAACATATTATGGAAAGAAACGAAAGAGAGAAGATATTGGCCATACTAAAACGGGAAGTTGTTATAACCATCGGCTGCACCGAGCCTATTGCAGTTGCTTTATGTGCCACAAAAGCCAAGGAAGTTCTGGGTAAAATACCCGAAAAAATTACCGTATTTTTAAGTGCAAATGTCCTAAAAAATGCTATGGGAGTGGGTATTCCTGGCACAGGAGGCATGACTGGGCTACCTATTGCAATTGCCTTGGGGACATTAATCGGGAAATCGGAATACCAATTGGAAGTATTGAAAGACTCGTCGCCCGAAGCTGTTGAAGCTGGTAAAAAAATGATTGATAATAAGAATATTAACATCGAACTTAAAAAAAACATATCGGAAAAGTTATATATCGAGGTGGTATGCGAATCGGGCAAAAACAGCGCTACAGCTGTTATTGCTGGCATCCATACTAACTTTGTATATTTGAAAAAGGACAATAAAGTACTGCTCGACAAAAAAAGTACAATTCAAAATAAAGAGGAAGTGTCGGTTATTGAGTTTAACTTGCGTAAAGTATATGATTTTGCAATGACCACAGCTATCAGGGGTATTGATTTTATCCTGGAATCGGCGCGGATTAACAAAGCTGCCGCTGAAGTGTCGTTTAAGGTGAACTATGGGCACGGATTGGGCAAAATGTTAGGTGCAGTGGAAAATCGGATAATGGGAGATAATATTTTTACAGCCATACTATCCTATACATCAGCTGCTTGCGATGCACGTATGGCAGGGGCAATGATACCCGTTATGAGTAATTCGGGTAGTGGTAACCAAGGTATTGCAGCCACATTGCCCATTGTCATTTACGCCGAAAAAAACCGGAATACGGAAGAGGAGCTTATCCGGGCACTGGTGCTGGGACATTTAACCTCAATTTATATCAAACAATATTTAGGGCGTTTATCCGCGCTATGCGGATGTGTTGTAGCGGCTACCGGAACAAGCTGTGGATTAGTATATTTAATGGGAGGTAAGTACGAGCAGGTTTCGTATGCTGTAAAAAATATGATCGCCAACCTTACAGGTATGATTTGCGACGGAGCTAAGCCAAGCTGCTCGATGAAACTTACTAGCGGAGTTTCGACGGCTGTTTTTTCGGCAATGATGGCTGTTGAAAATAAATATGTATCGTCTGTAGAAGGTATTATTGATGACGATGTTGATAAATGTATCCGTAATTTGGCACAAATAGGCTCAGAGGGAATGGCTGAAACCGATAAATATGTATTGAATATTATGACCCATAAAAATTAGAATATCAATCATCCACGCTTTGAAAATAAAAATATGAACTATAATTTTGATGAAATAATTAACCGGGAAAATACAAATTGTATAAAATGGGATTTACGAGAATCTGTTTTTGGCCGTGCAGATGTACTTCCAGCATGGGTTGCCGATATGGATTTCAGAACACCCGATTTTGTAATGAATGCGATACGCGAAAAAGCAGAACATGAAATAATGGGATATGTATTTCGTCCCCAGTCATTTTTCGATTCGGTGCGCGACTGGCTGAAGCGTCGGAATGGTTGGCAAACCGATAGTAAAGATATGGTATTTACCCCGGGTATTGTTCCCGCCTTGAATTTTTCTGTTGAAGTATTTACTGATAAAGGAGACAAGGTTGTTATACAACCGCCGGTTTATACCCCATTTTTTGGAGCAATAAAGGATCATGAGCGGGAATTAATTGAAAATCCGTTGGTTGAAAAAGATGGATATTATACTATCGATTTCGAAGACATGGAACGAAAACTGGCCAATAATGCCAAGATGTTCATCCTCTGTAATCCGCACAATCCGGTCGGGAGGGTTTGGACGAAAGAAGAACTATTGCAAATCGGCAATTTATGTGTTAAACACAATGTATTGATTATATCCGACGAAATTCATTGCGATTTGGTATTCAAACCGAATAAACATATACATATAGCCTCGTTATCCGACCAAATTGCCCAACTGACGTTAACTTGCCTTGCCCCCAGCAAAACATTCAATATGGCAGGTTTTGCCACATCTATTGCACACTCGGCAAATTCAGAAATATTAAAAAAATTCAACAGCTTTATCGAGCGTTACCATTTGAACATGGGGAATATTTTCGGGAACATAGCATTCGAAGCTGCCTATAAATATGGCGATGACTGGCTCGACCAGTTATTGGATTACGTCAAGGCAAATATGGAATATGTCGAGGCATTTTTAAAAGAAAACATGCCCGAAATAAGAACCCGAAAAAACGAGGGAACCTATTTAATGTGGCTCGATTTCAAAGCATTTAATCTTAAAGACTCTGATTTAAACGATATGCTAATAAACAAGGCTGGTTTAGGGCTTAACAGTGGGATTATGTTTGGTTTGGAAGGGAAAGGCTTTATGCGCCTGAATGTTGCCTGCCCACGCGCGACATTGGAAAAAGTGATGAAGCAGCTATTGACAATCAAGTAATTGGTGTGCAGTTTAATTATTTTGCTATATTTTAGTACAGCTTAGCTACTTACGTAATTCATGGAGGAAGTTTATTTATCCGCAGCTTATTTACCCAATATACAATACTTTACCAAACTGCTCGCAGCTCGTAAAGTGTATATCGAGCAACATGAAAATTACGTAAAACAAAGCTACCGTACCCGTTGCGATATATATTCAGCGAATGGCGTTATGCAGTTAAATATTCCGGTGGAGAGACAGAGGGGTGAAAAAATAC
Organism: Prevotellaceae bacterium; assembly: GCA_031263585.1. Lineage (GTDB taxonomy): Bacteria > Bacteroidota > Bacteroidia > Bacteroidales > UBA932 > JAISFN01. The sequence goes on from JAISFN010000090.1 coordinate 6,829, forward strand.
CCATAAAAGACGTACGTATCGATTATAAACGTAACTGGCAGCACGTACATTGGCAGTCGATAGTTTCGGCCTACCGTTCATCGCCTTTTTTTGAATACTACACTGGTGATTTACAGCCTTTTTACAAACGAGAGGAAACTTTTCTATTCGACTTTAATGTAAAATTGATGGAAAAAATGCTTGAGCTGGCAGGCATTAAAGCCAACATTAGTTTTACCGGAGAATACATACGACAACCTGCATATCCTGAATTCGATTATCGCCTGTCAATCAGCCCGAAGCCACGTTTGCAGCGAACCGATTCTTATTTTAAAATGGTTGACTATTATCAGATATTCAGGGGCAAGTATGGCTTTATGTCCAATTTAAGCATACTCGACCTGCTTTGTAATGAGGGGAATAATACCGTATCAATTTTAAGAGACAGTTTGTAAATATTTTTACGTATTTATTACATCTTCAATAATATCGGTGAGCAGTCCGTACAGTTCCAATATTTTAATGGTATTCCGAGTTTTTAGTTTACCACCGTACAGTCAATAGTCGAAAACCAGCTCGTTATCAATAATTTTTTTCGCTGAAATGGTAACAGACATAGCTTTAAGTCAATATACTTTTGCGACAGCTGCTCTTCCCAATGTATTCGTTCTTTTAACAATCTCATCCAGTACAAACAGGCAGTACGATCTGTCGTTTGGCACAAAGGTAGGAAGAGTTGGGGAAGCTTATCACTATTATATATTTATTTTCCTACCCTCCATCGTTTTAAAATTTTAGCATTTTTTGTAGGGAAAATTCCACGTTGTGTCGACCGTACATCTTCAATAACAAAAAAAGCCGCATCATCAAATTCTTTGATAATTGCTTCAACTATTTCCATATTTTTGCGCCCCACAACGGTTTCAATAATATCAACTTCATTTTCAATACCTCGACCTTTAATACAAGTAGCCCCGAAATTATTTTTGTTCAGCATTCGTACAAGTTCATTGCCATCGCGTAAGGTAAAAACCCGCACCAAATAAATGCCCATTGCCAAGCGTTCTTCAATTATCATCCCAATATAATTACCTGTAGCGTAACCTGCTGCATATGCAATATAGCAAACCCAGTCGTTAGCTTTGGTAAGTATTTCACTTATTACAACAATCCAAATCAAAACCTCGAAAAAGCCCAGAAAAGGGGCCACTTTTTTCATCCCTTTCGAAACGAATATGATACGCAATGTACCTATAGTTACATCGCAGATACGGGCAAAAAATATCAAAAAGGGCAGGTAAGGGTATTCAAATAAAGTTTCGAACATAACATTTATTATTTTACTGTAAAGATAAGAGTATTTTTGCCACTATCCCTCAGAACCTGCTATGGAATTTAATCCAGATTCAGTTAATGAATATTCTGATCATCTATAATTGTGTGTGTTTGACAGGAATCTATTGATTAATTTCTCATAGCCTCTTGAACTTCTTCTTGAATAGGATATCCAAGCTAAAGCCTTTTCTATAATCTATCTTTTAGCTAATACTTTAAATTCAGTGTAACTACTCAGGTAGTTCAAAAAAAGAATTAGTTAAAAGAATCGAAAAAGTTTATAAAAAAAGTACAAGTTGCTATTTATAAATTGTACAATTAATCAAAAGTATAAGCCCAAATAAATATAATGAATTTAATCAAAAAACCGGATTTAGTCACAGTATGAATCTTTTTAGGCAACTAGTTAGCTATGTTGGAGAAAGCTGTTTCTACTTGTTTTCTACCGACCGATATAAGATACTCCGTACAGGGGTTATGCGGATGCATGGAATTGCTTTTACGCTTGGCAAGCAATCTGATTCCATTTTCCAACAGCCTCTCTTCCGTCAGATAATCGGTATGGGCGGAATCGGCCAAAACAGCACTCCCTTCCGGCATATTTACAGGCAATTGCCTGAGTCTGTCCAGGTCATGTTTGCTTCCGGCTGTGAAAGTAAATTCTAAGGGAATTCCACCCGAAGTAACTATCATATGGACTTTAAACCCATAGAACCAACAACGTTTGGATACGCAACATCCCCCCGTACTCTTTTCCTTTGACAATCCGGGAGTTCGCGATACGGATATTTTGGCAAACACTTACAGGAAAACTGTCGATGCTATAAACTGTTTGAAGATTCAACTCTTTTACGGCTTG
>JAISFN010000146.1 GCA_031263585.1 Prevotellaceae bacterium
TTATTCTAATTTTGCTAAAATATCATTGATGTCATATCTGTACAGTTTTTCTTCTACTTTACTTATTCCATACATAAAGCCATTATCAAAATCTACAGAAAAAGCCTCAATTTTCTGATCTAAAAACAATTTATATACCGGATTCCCTTCCCAATCAATAATGTGAAGTTCTATATTATTCGAATTTTTTATATCGTTATTTTCATATAGTGCAAAAACTAATTTGTCAGAGCAATACGGATATGAAAAATAAGATGTTTTCATTTCATCGTTATGCGTATTTTTAATATACTCGTAGCTATATCGGTAATTAGCGGTTGTAACAGAAATACTTTTTTCCGGATAATGCATATCTAAAATATCAATCTGATCCAATACGCCTGATATACTTACAATTTTACTTCCATCAGGTTTCATGCAATCAGCTAATGGAATCATTTTGGCTTGTAAAATATCACCTGTAATAGGATAATTATACATGGTTATTTCATGGCTTAAGGCGCCATTTTCCGGATTATAGTAAAAGTAATATAAGCCCTTGCTTACATCAAAAGATTTGATTAATAGACAAGTGTCATTTACATAAAAAGCATTGAAAGGTTCTACTATATTATCATAGCGTATTTTTTTAACCGTTGCTTGTGTATTCCCTATAAGATTTTCTACGTTTATGGCTTGTATATTTTCATATGCCCGATCTTGTACCCAAAAATAAGGGTATTCTTTTTTAATGATATCTATATAGCCAAAATCATTAGGTCCCTGCCCTTTAAGCAAAAATTTTCCAATTAAATCTAACGTTTTCAAATCATAAATTTGCGTTAAATAAGGATCTCCATAAATAGCCATAATAAGAAAGCCGCCAAGAACAGTAACACTATTTATACCGATTGAATCAACGTTAAGATGCTCGCCTGAAATAGCATGTTGTTTTTCAAAATTTATTACTTTTACATTACCAATAAAAAAAGATTTTTTTTCATTCGAACAACTGCTTATTGCAACAGCTATTATTAAAAATGCCAATTTGATATTTTTCATTTATTCAATTTAGTAGATTAATTTAATTTAATAAACGTCAGATAGAGAGGTGGATTAAAGGGCTATAAATTATTTCCACCTCTCTGATGGCAAAGTATTAATTTTGAGTCGCACACGTTCTTGTAGAGCCTACCCCTTTCGAATTAAATTGCCTCGTACACTGACCACAGTCATAATAAGTAGCTCCCTTTTTCTCGCTACTTGAACTATAGCAATCAACAGTATTTCCATCAACTAATGCGTTTACATTAGTTGTGAACGACAAAGGTTGTGAATACAAATTCACACTTATAGCAACCAGAACGGCTATCACAATAGCGGCTACGCCGCCAAGAATAATTTTTTTCATAATTTTGTGAATTTTTAATTTATTATATTGTATTTTTCCGGGTATTTTAACCCTAATAAGGTCTTACGCGCGTTTTGCACAACTCTTTTGAATAAATGAATTTAGAAACGTTTATCGGGTCGTAGCCCCTGCCGACAAAAGGTACGGCAGGGCTTTAGCTGTCGAAGTTATTTTTGCCGAGCTGCCAAATGGCGGGCGGACGTAATAAAATAGATAGTATGGGAAGGGTTAAAATCATAAGTTATGATTTTGAGAGTAAAGGTAAACACATTTTTTTGATATACAAAATTTTTTTATTAAAAAATCACTGCCGTTTTCGATGCCCGACACATTAAAACCGGGGCACGGAGTATCAAATGCTTAAATTTTTCATAAACTACTATCAAACAAGTTGATATAAAGCTGCGAAAAAATTGAATAGTAGGCAGAATCGGAAAAATGAAATGTCCATTTTTTTTAGAACTTTATTAAATATTTTTGGGCGATCCGGTTTTGATTGGCGCCCATTAATTAATAGGCTGCTTCAAGTTTAAACGAAAAGCCCCGAAGCAAATTCGGACATTTCATTTTGGCGATTATAGTTTACCCGGCTCTAATATCTTATAATTTGAAATTATTAAAAAAATATCATCTTATTGTTTTTAAAACTCAGTAGAGTTGGCTGATAAGATAATATTTCATAACCTATCAAACCGTCCAGCTTATTCTGATTATCATTGTTTAAATGGGATATATCACTGAATAATGCAATTGTATTTTCAAAATAAGTACTCCCTATAATTATATTTTTAAGTTTTGAATTCTTTACATTTTTCCTGTTATTATCCACTCCAACTAAATAATTTTCATTAACATCAATTAATTCCTGTTTTAAACTCTCAAATAAATCCTCAGCAATTAAATTGCGCGAAGCTCCTGAATCAATACCGAAGGCATATTTACAATTGCCAATATTTATTGTTACAATAGGTATGTGTTTTTTCATTATTATATCAACTTCATCTTTTATTTGATACTGAGAGTTATGATTTAAATATTCAGATGTGTATTGTGGTTGTATAAGCACAAGTAAACTATTTTGATAATCAAATAGAATATCATAATCTTTCATTATATCAAAACCTATTAATCCATGGATTTCCTTACCGCATTCTTCTTCCAAATGTAAAAAATCCATAGTCATCACATCTTGATCATTCAATTCGATACCATTAAAGTTAAATGATTGAAGATGATAAATGTCAACTCCATTAGCCGTGCCATTAACGCCTTTAGTTGTTCCTTTTACTCTCCGTTTATCATTTTCATCCCTATAATATCTTGAGTTTAAAGCAAGTCGTGGCGCTCCGCTATCGAATAAAAAATATTTAATTTTGTCGTTTACTTTTGCTTCAACCAATATCAAATTGTCGACTACTTCAAATTTATTGGTAAAAAATAATTTATCACTTCTTCTAGTTTCTCCGTAACCGCTTAATGTTTTTACCCCTATATCCATAACATCAAGTCGGCAAATTTTATTTTCATCATTTATTGTAAAAGTTGTTAACCTATTGCCTAATTTGTTATAATTAAACTCATACTGTATTATAGTCAAATTACCATTTTTTTGTTCATCAATAAATTTTGATTCTGCCACCTCATCATTTAATTGTGAAATTATTTGATTAAGTATCAACACTGCAATATTTCCCGAATACTCCGAAATAGTGAAATCATCAGCTAAATATTTCTTTAATTCTTCAACATTTTTCGAGTTAATCGTTCCAATCACATTATTAATAATATTTTTATGTTCATCACATGGTTGTGCCAAAACGTTCATAGCCGGAACTATAATTAATAATAAATTTAAAATAATTTTTTTCATGACTTTATGTGTTTTAAAATGTTAACATAATTTTCCACAAAATAAACCATTCGAAATAGAATTTTAGGTTATGCTATGTTATCATAAATGTTAAATCGTAGCTTAACATTACTACAATTTATAAATGAGCTATATTTGTTTTGGAAAAGTTATTCAATGAGAATACAAAAAATTTTAATCATATTCATAATCGCCCTTCTAGCCTTGCTTACATTGCAAGGGATATGGCTATATAATACTTATCAAATTAAGTTAAAGGAAACCAATAGCTTACTGAATTCAATTCTAGTAGATGCTGTAGAACAAGAAAAAAATTCTCGTATTATACGTAAGCGGAAAAATGAAGAAACAAGACAAATGACCTCAATTGATACAATTTATGTTAAGGAAATAAATAAGGAGTATTTAATGGAAAAGGGGATTGCCCCACACCAGTTTGATTATATGCAATTTGTTTTATCGAATGATAGTACTTTACATTTTAATTTACACTCCTTGGATAGTATATATTCTTTTATGCTACATGAAAAAAATATATCTATCAAGTACGCTTTAATTTACGAAGACTCACAAAAAATAGTGGAGACTATTGGAGATACCATAAATAACAGTTTTAAAACTTCGGCTATCCATATCCTGAATAATTCTATAGTATATGCAATTATTGATATACCATTTCCGACAGTGCTAAAAAGCATGATTGGTGTACTCTTGATTTCAATTTTTATTGTTTTTATACTTACTGCTATACTCATTTATGAATTACGGGTTATTTTTACTCAAAATCATCTTGCCCAACTACATGCAAATTTCATAAATACTCTTACTCATGATATGAAAACGCCCTTAGGTACTATTTATATGGTTATTGACCAACTAAATAAAGGTACTTTAAATAACAACGAAAGATTACGTAATAAATTTTGCCAAACAGCTATTGAACAAATATTGAACATACAAACTTTAGTCGATAAAATTTTAACAATTGCTTATGTAAAACACAAACAATTGGTATTAAATAAAGTAATTATTGATTTACCCCAAGTTATACAATCACTGATTGATAAATTCATGATAATGAACAGCAAATCAGTCACATTTACAACTGATTATGATTTAGAAGATATAAATATTTATGCCGATGAATTTTATTTGAGTAATGCTATAAGTAACCTTATTGACAATGCTATTAAATATTCGGGAGATACAGTACAAATCACTATCTCTTGTGCTGTTGACATGAAATATATATACATTAAAATAAAAGACAACGGATTTGGTATTTCTTTAGCCGATCAACAAAAAGTATTCGAACAATTTGAACGTGGCGCCGCTACACAAAAAAATATGACAAAAGGATTTGGTCTAGGCTTAAATTATGTAAAAAGTGTTGCTATTGCACATGAAGGAAGTATTAATTTATCGAGCTTCGAAGGAGAAGGCAGCGAATTTGTACTTACTATTCCCATAAAATAATACGAAAATGAACGTTATAAAACTATTATTAGTGGAGGATGATGAAGCATATTCATTTATATTGAAAGGAAGTTTGGAACTTACCGGATTTTATGAAGTATACACAGCCTCGAATGGTGAAGAGGGTTTAGAAGCTTATTATAAATTTATGCCCGAAGTAATTGTTTCAGATATTGAAATGCCTTTAATGAATGGAATGGATATGGTAAAAAAAATCCGCCAAACTGACGATAAGATACTTATTCTTTTTACTACGGCACGCACTTCCCCTAAAGATTTGATCGACGGTTTAAATCTTGGGGTTGACACTTATATACGAAAACCGTTTCTACCGGAAGAATTAAATGCTCATATCCAAGCCTTATTAAAACGATCAAGTCAAAAATTTCAGGACAATAAATCAAAAAAAGAAATTTATCCATTAGGCAACTATCTGTTTAATTTTAATTCACGGCATTTATATTGGAAAGGCGAACAAATTAATTTAACAGAACGAGAAGCAAAAATATTATTAAAACTATACCAGAATAAAGGTGAGATTGTAAAAAGACAAGATATTTTAATCGAATTTTGGGGCATAAACGACTTCTATACTTCGCGAAGTTTGGATGTTTTTATCCGTAATTTAAGAAGATATATAGCAAATGACGATTCGGTCGAAATACAAACTATCCGAAATGAAGGATTAAGATTACATATCAATGAATCTTAAAAACAATATTTATATTTTATTAGATTAATCATCTGATAAAAGCAATATATTAAGAAAAGCAGAATAAACGCATCAAAATAATGTTGATTTATTAAATATAAAATTTTCAGCATGCTACAAGCTTGCCATCTTATTATTTAGAATCATTTTAATATTTTTCAAAATGTTAATATTTTGATAATAACTAAATTATATGTATGGGATATTTTGATGCATTTGCCCTGTTAAGAAAAATCAGAATTTAATATTATCTTAATTTTTATTTTACTTTTGTAACTAATAAAAATTATTCCCATTCTAACATTTTATAATGAATATGCCTGACAGAAAAATTGTAATTATTCCTACTTATAATGAAAAAGAAAATGCTGAAGCAATAATCCGCAAAACTTTATCATTATCCGGGAATTTTGAAATATTAATTATTAATGACGGCTCTCCGGATGGTACGGGTGATATAGTAAAAAATTTACAAAAAGAATTTATTAAACGGTTACATCTTATTGAAAGAAGCGGCAAGCTGGGATTAGGAACAGCATATATTACTGGTTTTAAATGGGCTATAGCCCATAAATATGATTATATTTTTGAAATGGATGCCGATTTTTCGCATAACCCGGAAGATTTAATCCGACTACACGAAGCCTGCTCAAACAACAAAACCGGCGCTGTAGTGGGATCACGGTATATAACAGGAATAAATGTGGTTAATTGGCCTATGGGCCGTGTTATAATGTCATATTATGCATCTGCCTATGTTCGTTTAATTACACGAATGAAAATAAAAGACACTACAGCCGGATTTATGTGCTACAAACGCCATGTACTTGAAACAATTGACTTAGATAATATACGGATGAAAGGTTACGGGTTCCAAATAGAAATGAAATATACTACATGGAAACTAGGATTCAAATTAAAGGAAATACCAATTATTTTTATTGACAGGCAACAAGGAACATCAAAAATGAGTTCGAGCATTTTCGGCGAAGCTATGTGGGGGGTACTGAAATTACGATTCAGAAAAATACTGCCCAAACAACCGGCAAGTTAAATAGTATAACGTAATTATATCATTTACTATACATAGTTATATAATTCTCCTTCAACGCTTCCAATTTCAATAAACAATGACAACTCTTATAAAAAACGCTCTTATCGTTAACGAATGTTCTATATTTAAAGGCAGTGTTCTTATCAACAAGTCAACAATACAACATATCTATAAAGAAGGTGATGAAACTCCTGTTGCTGAAACAATTATCGATGTGGAGGGGAAAGTATTAATTCCCGGCATTATCGACGACCAGGTACATTTCCGCGAACCGGGACTTACCCATAAAGGCGATATTTTCACCGAAAGCCGTGCAGCAGTAGCCGGAGGGGTAACTTCATTCATGGATATGCCGAACACTAAACCCCCGACCATTACCATTGATTTGTTGGAAGATAAATACACTACTGCAATCGAAAAATCAATTGCCAATTACTCGTTTTATTTTGGAGCAACAAACGAAAACTGGGGATTACTGAAAAATATAAATCCTAAAAATATATGTGGGGTAAAGGTATTTATGGGTTCATCTACCGGCAACATGCTGGTTGACGATGCCAAAGCCCTGGCTGCTATTTTTAACGAATCGCCTGTGCTAGTAGCAACCCATTGCGAAAACGAAAGCATTATTCGTTACAATACCCAAATTTACAGGGAGAAATATGGAAACAATATCCCTTTTCGCTACCACCCTTTGATAAGAAGCGAAGAAGCTTGCTACCGTTCAACAGCCCAGGCTGTTGAACTGGCACAACAATATGGAACGCGCTTACATGTTTTACACTTAACTACAGCAAAAGAGCTGAGCCTATTTAATCGTGGAGGAGAAAACCATTCATATATCCCGCGTATCACTGCCGAAGCGTGTGTACATCATTTATGGTTCTGCGATAAAGATTATGACGATAAAGGGCCGTACATTAAATGTAATCCGGCCATAAAAACCGAAGAAGATCGGGATATGCTGCGAAAAGCCGTACAAAGCGATTGGATTTCGATAGTAGCAACCGACCATGCCCCACACACATTAGAGAAAAAGCAAAACGCGTATTTTGAGTGTCCGTCCGGATTACCGCTAATTCAGCACTCCTTATCCGCAATGTTAGAAATGTACCATCAAGGGATATTCAAACTTGAAACTATTGTTGAACGTATGTGCCATGCTCCTGCAAAAATATTCGGCATTACCAAACGAGGATACATTCGTGAAGGGTATTATGCCGACTTAGTATTAATCGACATGAATGCACCGTACACTGTTTCAAAAGATAAACTACTGTACAAGTGCAGCTGGTCTCCTTTCGAAGGGCAGAAGTTCCGTTCGAAAGTTACTCACACCTGGGTAAACGGTAATCTAGTTTATGAAAATGGGACAATACATGAAAACGGTAAAGCTATGCGCCTTGAATTTGAGAGATGATATTTCTCTCAGATACTTGAAAAACTGATAATATTAAGATGAATTCCCAATAAAATCCACCTGTCTGAATTAATAAATACTATTGCATGAGTAAAAAACTAAAAATTTATGTCTCCATATCTGTATCTATGATATTCTGGGGAATGTCGTACATATGGACAGATATGTTGTTACGTACAAAATACCAACCTCTTTCTATCATATTCATACGCATTGTCATTGCTTCAATTATTTTATCCATCATTGCTAAAGCTTTTGGCAAATTACAGAAAATACAAAAAGGCGATTTTAAATGGTTTTTGCTAATGGCAACGCTTGAGCCTTTCCTTTATTTTATCGGCGAAACTTACGGTATACAGATAACAGCCTCCCCTACCCTTGCCGCCGTAATGATATCTACAGTGCCTTTATTCAGTCCGTTTGCCGCTTATTATTTTTACAAGGAGCGCATCGGTCTGCAAAATTACATTGGCATAGCATTGTCGGTTATCGGTGTATGTACCGTAATCTTCCACAACGGGATGGAAGAAGTTAATGCCCAAATAGTCGGGATATTGTTATTACTCATCGCCGTAGCTTCATCGCTGTTTTACTCAATCGTTATTAAAAAGCTGGCAGATAACTATAATCCGTTCACCATTATATCTTATCAAAATATTATCGGTATAATTTCCTTTCTACCTTTATTCTTATTTATCGACTATAAAAATTTCATTACAATACCTTTTTCAATACAAAATGTTTATCCGTTTTTTATGCTTGCTTTATTTGCATCGGGGGTTGCATTTATATTATTTGTGTATGTAATTAAAGAAATCGGAGTTGTCCGCTCTAATATTTTCGTTACGCTAATTCCGGTAATAACTGCAATTTTTTGCTTTATCCTTGGAACCGAAAAAATATCATTTTTACGGACAATAGGTATATGTTTAGTAGTAACTGGCTTAATATTATCACAATTAAAATCGCATAAAAGCCATTAACAATGTGTCAATGTGCTGATGGGTTTATTTGCTTATTACTTATTTATCTATTCCCATATTAGCATATTAGAAAATCAGCACATTGGCAAATCAATAATGCTGCAAAATATACAAGCTTGTTACTGCGTAAAATTCGACAATCGGAACAAAGTCTTCAATAATTATTTGTAACTTGCCAAAATTTTAAAAGCATCAAATTTATGTCATTTATCAACGATAAAATTCATTCAGAGGGGCTTACCTTTGACGATGTGTTATTAATCCCTGCTTACTCCGAAGTATTACCTCGTACAGTCGACATTTCAACCCGCTTTTCACGCAATATACCCTTAAGTGCGCCAATTGTTTCGGCGGCAATGGACACGGTAACCGAATCGAAACTAGCAATTGCCATAGCCAGGGAGGGAGGTATCGGCGTTATTCACAAAAATATGACTATTGAACAACAAGCTGATCAGGTGCGCCGCGTAAAACGGGCAGAAAACGGAATGATATACGACCCTGTTACCATTCGCCGGAACGGAACCGTAGCCGATGCACTGAACTTAATGCGCGAGTTTAAAATCGGAGGTATCCCGGTTGTTGATGACGATAAAAAGTTAATAGGTATTGTGACCAACAGGGATTTGCGTTTCCTCGACGACTTATCGACGCCGATTAACGAAGTGATGACCAAAGAGAATTTGATTACCACAGGTAAAGATACCGACTTACAACAAGCTTCGAAACTACTACGTACCCATAAAATTGAAAAACTGCTTGTTGTTGATTCGGATAATACCCTAATAGGGCTGCTTACGTATAAAGATATCACAAAAATTAAGGATAACCCCAATGCCAGTAAGGACAGTAAAGGACGATTATGCGTAGCTGCTGGCATTGGTGTTACCTGTGACACTTTATTGCGCATTGAAGCGCTGGTAAAAGTTGAGGTCGATGCTATTGTGATTGATACAGCACACGGCCACTCCCTGCACGTAATCGAGATGTTGAAAAAAGTAAAAAAGGCATTTCCGCACATCGACGTTATAGTGGGCAATATCGCTACCCCCGAAGCGGCAAGATTATTAGTTGATGCCGGAGCTGATGCCATTAAAGTGGGTATCGGGCCAGGATCGATATGTACAACCCGTATAATAGCCGGCGTAGGCGTACCTCAATTATCGGCAATATACGATATTGCCAAAGAGTTACAAGGCTCTGGCGTACCTGTAATTGCCGATGGAGGCATTCGTTATTCGGGAGACATTGTAAAAGCCATAGCAGCTGGAGCCGATACAATTATGGCGGGATCGTTGTTTGCCGGTGTTGAAGAATCACCGGGTGAGACGATTATACTTAACGGGCGTAAATTTAAATCGTACCGGGGCATGGGCTCGCTCGAAGCCATGCAAAAAGGGTCGAAAGACCGTTATTTTCAGGCCGACGTGGAAGACGACATCAAAAAACTCGTACCGGAAGGTATTGTAGCCCAAGTCCCTTATAAAGGAACATTATCCGAAGTAGTGTACCAGATGATTGGAGGTTTAAGAGCCGGTATGGGATATTGCGGAGCGCCGGATATTGCTACATTAAAAAAAGCCCATTTTACACGAATTACATCAGCAGGGGTTATCGAAAACCATCCACACGATGTAACTATTACCAGTGAAGCACCTAATTACAGTCGTTAATATGCAAAGTATTCCGAAAATATATTTTTACACTATACTTCTGATTATTATATCTTTTCTAATTATTTCATGCAATAAAAACCAACGTAATGAGACTCCTATAGCTCAGGTTGGCGATAAAGTATTATATTTATCAGACATTGCAGATGTTTTTTCGGCCAATATCACACAAGAAGACAGTGTGCGACTTTTAAACGATTATGCCAATCGTTGGGGCCGCAAACAATTAATTCTGAAAAAGGCAGAAGGAAATCTGTCGTCCGGTGAAAAAAATGTTACTGCCGAATTGGAAGATTACAGGGCGTCACTGTTGATTTTTAGGTATGAGCAAGCTTACATCACCCAACGGCTGGATACTACAGTAAGGGAGTCGGAACTGAAAGCTTTTTATAACGAAAATAACAGCAACTTCCAACTTTTAAATCCATTAGTAAAATCTCTGTATATCAAGGTTCCAAGCGATGCGCCGACTTTGAAAAAGATACGCGAATTATACCGATCTACTTCGGAAAAAGATGCTAACGAGTTGGAAAATATATGTTTTCAGGGCGCTGTAAATTATGACTATTTCAATGGGGAATGGATTAATTTTGCAGTACTGGCAAAAGAATTGCCATTAGATATGAAAAGCTATGAAAATGATTTGATTAATAAACGATATATTGAAACCAACGACCAGCAGTTTACATATTTTATAAGTATACGTGACTTAAAAGTAAAAGGGTCGATTGCGCCTTTTGAACACATAAAAGAAAACATACGAAGCATTATCCTCAACAAGCGCAAACAAGATATGGTTAAAAAGCTGGAAAACGATATTTACAACGAAGCGCTTAATTTGAACGAGTTGAAAATAAACATAGGAAAATAAACAGATTTTAGTATAATGACAATGAAAAAGAGCTTAATAATTATCCTAGCATTTACAGTATTGTTCCAACATGCAAATGCACAGCAAACAGTAGATAAGGTAATAGCAGTAATTGGCAACGAAGCTATTTTACTGTCGGATATTGAAGAAATGCGTTTGGCTGCCAAAATCGAAGGCAGATCGCCTGTAGAAGACAGTCATTGTGCTATGCTTGAAGACTTACTGACATCCAAGTTATTGGTAGCACAAGCCAAGCTCGATAGTTTAAAAGTAGACTTGTCGAATGCAGACAATATGGTTGAGCGCCAATACAAATATTATGTAATGAATTTCGGTAATGATAAAGCTATTGAAGAATTTTTCCAAAGATCAATCGAAAAAATCAAGGAAGAGTGGTTCGAACAGGCAAAGGAAAATACCTATGCCCAGACTATGATGCAGGAAATTACAGGTAAACTTACTGCAACACCCAGTGAAGTTGAAAACTTTTACAAAAAAATACCGGCCGATAGTTTACCCCTAATTCCCGACCAGTATGTTATTTATCAAATTGTTAAAAAGCCAAATTCCAGTGCGGCAAGCCTTGCAGCCAAACAGCAATTGCTCGAACTCCGCAAGCGTATTTTGGCTGGCGAACGTTTCCAATCATTGGCAACACTATATTCCGAAGATCCGGGTTCTGCACGACGTGGTGGCGAAGTGGGTCTTTCTCCTATGGAAAACTGGGTACCGCCCATCCGCGAAATTTTAAAAAACATGCGTCCGGGGCAAGTATCACAAATTGTTGAAAGCGAATACGGTTATCACATTGTTCAGCTTATTGAAAAACAAGCTAATAATTTGGTCAATTACCGACATATTCTTATCAAACCCAAATATACCGCCGAAGACAGAAAAGAAGGATTCATGAAATTGGATAGCATTGTCCGCCTAATAAAAGCCGACAGTATTACATTTGAAAAAGCCGCATTATACTTTTCAGACGATGAACAGTCGAAAATGGCCAACGGATTATTAATCAACAACCGACAATATTCATCACCATCACCCCGTTTTATTAAAGACGAGCTGAATCCTGATGATTACCAGGCTCTCAAAAATTTACCGAACCTTGAAATGTCGGAACCTTTCGAATCCACCAATCAGCAAGGTAACGTTGTTTACAAAGTTATAATGGTTAAAAATTTTATTCCGGCTCATACCGCAAACTTAAAAGACGACTATGATCAGCTATACAATGCAACCCTACAACAAAAACAGGCCGAAACCATATCCAAATGGGTAAAAAAGAAACAAAAGGCGGAGTATGTCCGTATTGACGATAGTTTCAAAAATTGTAAATTTGATCATGAAGGCTGGGTAAGATAAACCCAACAATTTAATTTTATTACCAAATCGTTGTAATATTGTATCACTTTGCGGTTTAGTATTTTACTTTTAATTGCAATATCTTTTTCGATATTGGCGTCGGCTCAACAGCAAACTCCTCAAAAAGGGATGCAAAGGGTTGTATACAGTACCGATATCCAGAAAAATATATTTATTGACGATGTAAATATTGATCGTTTATTAGGTAATGTGGTGTTGAATCATAATAATATAGTTATGACTTGCGACAGTGCATACCGTTTTCCTAATGACAAGTTCGAGGCTTATAGCAATGTAGTTCTCATAAACGGTAGCACTACTGTTACTGGAGACAAAATGGTTTATGACGGACCCAATAATCTTGCCCAAGTTCGCGGTCATATCGTATACCTTATTGATAGTGCCACAACATTAAGAACCACAGCAATTGATTATAATACAAGAGATAAAATCGGATTCTTCGAAAATGAAGGAACAATTAAAAATGTTCAAAGTTTGCTGGAAAGTAAACAAGGATATTACCATTCGAAAACCAAAGATTTTACTTTTATAGGTAATGTGGAATCGGAAACGGAAAATTATACCCTTAAATCCGATTCGATGAAGTACAATACTGATACGGAAATATTTGATTTTTACAGAAATACTCATATCTGGTCGAAAAATTCATATCTATATTGTGATAACGGGTGGTATGACAGTAAAAACGAAGTAATGTTTTTTAAAAAAAACTCTTTCCTTTTATCCGAAAAACAAGAAGTATGGGCTGATAGCATTTATTACGAGAGTTATACAAAGCAAGGTAAACTATACCGGAACATCCAGCTATTGGATACCATGCAAAACTCCATTGCCTTTGGCGATCTTTCCGATTTTAACATGGAAACCCAAGATTTTGAAATTACCCTCGACCCATCAATGATATTTTATTCTAAAGATCAGACTGAAGATACTCTATATTTACGAGCCAATCGCTTAAAATCAGTACTAAGCAAACGTCCGGCGGAGCGGCTTAAAGTTGATAGCATAACGGGAAATGTTGACAGTACTTTCCACGAAATGTTCGGTTTACAGAATGTGCGCATATTTCGCAATGATGTTCAGGCTGCCTGCGATTCGTTATACTTTGGAACACTCGATTCTATCTGGAAAATGTACTACTCCCCCATTATCTGGAATGGGGAAAAAATGCAGCTGACAGGCGATACCATTAAGTTTTATATGCTGAATGGCAAAATGAACAGGGCAGAATTCGAAAATAATTCAATGATAATTATGCCCGAAAGCGATACCAGTGAATATTATAACCAGATAAAGGGAAAGAACATGATAGGGCGTTTTCAGAATAATGAACTACAACGCCTTGATATATATGGTAATGTGCAAAGTATCTTTTTTTCATCCGATGAACAAGTAATGATTCCCCATGAGGCGGGTACTATGGCTATAATATTTAAAGACCGCAAGATACGCCGTATGGGATATTATACCAAACCTACATCCAAAACAATTCCCCTTTTTATGACCGAAAAGGAGCAGCATTTACTGAAAGGTTTTATCTGGCATAGCGATAAACGCCCCAAATCGAAAGATGACATATCAACTCGCATAATCCGCCCCTCGAAACGGGCAGAGGTAGACATGGTTGAACACCCGGTATTTCCCATAACCATGCGCATTGATATACTCGAGGAACAAAAAGAAAAACCGGAAACTCCCACTCAGTAAAATACCACGCTTTAAACTCTCTTTACTGACACTGACTTACAGTTCACTCCAACAAAGGGAATAATACAAACTACTATGGACTTATCATGCTGAACGCTAGTGAATCATCGTATATTTCGCCACATAAAGAGAACCTTCGTTTCACTCAGGATGACAACATAATAAGGTTTTGGCATAAACTGTAAAACTATTAGTTCACTTTTTGATAGCAGTAATGGTAAGTGTAGCCAATATTCACGAAAGCAAAGCGGCCTAATTATTAATGTGTGAACTCAAGGAATTATGTTCATCTGTAAAAACGATAATGGCAGACGGAGTTTACAGGGGTGAGAATTAGCGGCAAATATTAAGCATGGTTTTGGATATGTTTTACAGATTATCATTGGCGAATATAAAGAGCAGGGCTTCATGTCCCATCATAAAACGATGGATTATTGAACGGACTTTTGCATGGAGCTATAAAACAGCAGGCTGTGTAAAAACTATGAAACAACTTTTGATTCCGCCGAAGAGATGGTCTAAATGGCATCTATAGAATTTATTATTGAACAAAATTTAAATAGATTTTAAGCGATCTAAGCAATAATATTATTTTTATAATTTCTATTTTTCTATATATATGACTGAATAAGTATCTCTTTTATTTTGCGATTTCCAAACAACAGGTAACTCAATAATTTTATCGCCCAGTAATAAATCCATTAAATCCCACATTACTTCATGATACAGTATTGTACATGCTAATTTTTTATGACTTACACCAAACTTATCTTGAAAGCTATCAATTATACCTGAATCAGTAAAGTAATCAACAATTGCTTTGATAATTCTATCTGAAATTATATTTAATTGACTATCCTTATCCGCTCTATCAATGACAGGGATATTTAATGTTCCATTTTCATGGATCATTCCAAGTGATATGGCTTTCAACTTTAAATCTTCCGATACTATTTTTTCATATTTTTTAAATTCTTCCAAAAAAGGAATAACAAAATCACTGCTATTTAATTCTTTTGAAATAAAATCGGGTTGGTTTTCAGTCCAACACAAGTGAAATTCATTATTGAACTGATTGGTTCCAGAGCGGAATGAGCGTGGAGAATAAAAGAACCAACACATTCCATTCCATGTTGCGGCAGATTTCAGTTCTTCATAAGAATTAAAATAGTTCCATATTTCTCCGTCGAGTATATACGAAAATAAAATAGAGTATGCATTGTCTTGAAGTTTTTCATTTGATAGGAAATCTGCAAAAAAAGAACAATCACTTTTAATGGTTTTATATAAATCAGATGCTATGTTGAGTGATAAAGTTCTTGCTTCAAGAGTTTGTATACTATCAAAAATAGGTATTACTGATTGCCAATCCCCATTTTCTTTCTGTTGTACAAACCCTTCTATACTTAATAGCATTATTTGAGATTCTGTATTCTTAATTCCAAGAGAATCCAAATAATGTCGGGGATGTGGATTTCTTAATGCTTGTAATATATCCCAATTATTATCTGCTCTTATATATTTAAAAGGATGATACCTCGTGTAGGAGCAGAATGCTGTCGCATCCCAATCTGAAAAAGGTCTTTGTTGAGCCGAAGCACTTATTACAGAGATAAAAAGAAAAGATATAATCAATATTTTTTTTGATTTCATAATATCTCACTTTATTAATATTTATCTAATACCGAATCGTCGTTCCTCAAAAAGCCTTTTTAGGAGGTAGCATAATATAAAGTATCAAAATTTTTCGGGAAAAAGCAATGAAAAATAATTTGCAAAATTTTTTCTTTCAACTTTTCCTTCATTCTTTTCAGGTTCCAGACAATAGAAACCATGAAAGCATTGATGTGTATGCCATCTTCCCGCAAAAGATAGTTCTGAGCCATACGGAAATCGGTTTTCAAGTGTTCGATTACCAGCTCTTTTGCCGCCCTGATCCTGCATTTCTTACGATTGATCTGTTTTTGATACCGGCTATTATACACTTTGAGCGGAGAAGGGATCTGGTTTTCTACTCCCCTGATGCGGCTTTTTCCTTTTCCACCCTGTCATAAACAAATTCTTCGGAAAGCAGGAATCCATTGTTTTCCAATTGACTGAGAAGAGGATCGACTGTATATTCCTCAAACAGGTTTACCGAAAATCCTTTGATAGATACGATTACCCTGACCCTTTTTTTTACCTGATTTCCCCATTTATTTTTCCTGACAAACTGACCTGTACTGATCAATCCAACCCTGTTCACGAACTCGCATTGCCTGCCGGGTTTGACCATAACGATACTCTGTCTAAAAAGTTTATGAAGTTGGCAAACTTTATTCCTGCCTGTCTTCTGCTGATTTACAGCTCGTCGCTACAACGCCAATTCCTCTTTGTATTTCTTTTTCCGTGATTCGCTTAGCTTCCCTGACAATTCGCGCAGTTGATGATTGGCAATGGTCCTGAGCCGTTTTTTTGCCTTTTTCGCAAACTTGGCCTTTTTTGGATGATAATCTTTATAACTATATAGGATTCAATTGATTGCTCTCTTTTATTTTTATTCCAAATACGGACGGATCTGTCTTTTATATAATAAATTTATTTTAAATGATTTAAACAAGATGTTTATAATAAGCCTTTTATTCCGTTACTTTATCAATCAAGTCATCATCAGCAATATTCGGTAAGCTTACTTTCAGGCTTGGCGTGCGTTCCATTTCGCGCTTAATGGCAAACATGGCCTCCTTGTTACGTGCCCAGCTGCGGCGGGCAATACCATTGTTAACGTCCCAATGTAACATTTGGCGTAAACGCCTATCGGCCTCGTCGGTTCCATCGATTACCATACCGAAACCGCCGTTAATAACTTCACCCCAGCCAACACCGCCGCCGTTGTGCAACGATACCCATGTTGCCCCGCGGAACGAATCGCCGATAACATTCTGCACGGCCATATCGGCAGTAAATTTCGATCCATCGTAAATATTCGATGTTTCGCGGAAAGGCGAGTCGGTACCCGACACATCGTGGTGGTCGCGTCCCAGCACAATCGGGGCAGATATGCGACCTTCCTTAATAGCCTTATTCATAGCTGTGGCAATGCGTATGCGCCCTTCGCTGTCGGCGTACAGAATGCGGGCTTGCGAACCTACCACAAGGTTATTATACCCAGCTTCGCGTATCCAGTGTATGTTATCATCTAATTGATTGCAAATTTCGGCAGGGGCGCTTTTCCGGATATCTTCCAGTATTTCTAGTGCAATGCGATCGGTTTCAGCCAAATCGTCAGGGTTGTTCGATGTACAAACCCAGCGGTAAGGGCCAAATCCGTAATCGAAAAACTGAGGACCTAAAATATCCTGTATGTACGAATGGTATTTGAACTCGGATGGATTTTCGAGATCGAAAATATCGGCTCCGGCGCGACCTGCTTCCAAAAGAAAAGCATTACCGTAGTCGAAAAAGTACATACCTCTTGCTGCAAGTGTATTTATAGCGGCTACCTGCCTGCGTAACGAATCCTGTACTTTATCCTTAAATCCGCCGGGGTTGTCGGCCATCATGCAGTTGGCCTCATCCAGCGTTAAGCCTGCAGGATAGTAACCGCCTGCCCAAGGATTATGTAACGATGTTTGGTCGGAACCTATATCGACTTTAATATCTTCAGCGGCCAGCCTTTCCCATAAATCAACCACGTTACCCTGATACGCCAGCGATACGCCTTCTTTCCCGATAACGGCCTTACGAATGCGGAGTATCAGCTCGTCGAGGTTGGTGTATACTTCGTTCACCCAGCCTTGGGTAAACCTGGTTTTTACGGCTTTTGGGTTAACTTCGGCAATCACGCCTACAATGCCTGATACTACGGCAGCTTTGGGCTGTGCGCCCGACATTCCTCCCAAACCGGCGGTTACAAACAATTTGCCGGCTATGCTTTCGCCATCTTTAGTTACACGCCGCGCCGCATTCATTACTGTAATGGTAGTACCATGCACAATACCCTGCGGACCGATATACATAAACGAGCCTGCCGTCATTTGCCCGTACTGCGAAACACCCAAGGCATTAAAACGCTCCCAATCATCTTTCGATGAATAGTTGGGTATAACCATGCCGTTGGTAACCACAACACGCGGAGCCTCATTGTGCGAGGGAAACAAGCCCAACGGATGTCCCGAATACAGCGCTAGCGTTTGTTCATCGGTCATTTCAGCAAGGTATTTCATGGTGAGCAGGTACTGAGCCCAGTTCTGAAATACAGCGCCGTTACCCCCGTACGTAATCAGCTCGTGCGGATGCTGTGCCACAGCGTAATCCAGGTTATTGCTGAGCATAAACATAATAGCAGCAGCCTGCCGCGATTTGTGCGGATAATCGTTTATGCTGCGTGCGTAAATCTTATAATCAGGGCGGAAACGGTACATGTAAATACGCCCGTATGTTTCGAGCTCGTTATAAAATTCGGGAGCCAGAACAGCATGATGCTTCTCGGGAAAATATCGCAAAGCATTTTTCAACGCCAGTTTCTTTTCTTCTTTTGTAAGACTATCCTTACGTTTAGGTGCATGGTTAATATCCGTCTCGTAAAGTTTGAGTGCAGGCAGTTCATCAGGAATACCCTGCAAAATCAGTTTTTGGAACTCGGTATGTGTCATATGATTAAAGGTTATTAATTGTGCAAAACAGAATAAATCAGTATTTTATAAACAAAATATTCCAAGTATACAGTATTGCCGCTATCAAGAGTAACACCGAAAATAAACCCAGTAATATGCTAATAGAAGTGAATTTTTTCAGATTGAACGCAGCATAAGCAATGCCGACTAATAATTGTAAGCCTAATACGGCAATTAAGGAAATGGCTATAAAATGGCCAATTCCTTTATAAACATCACATAAATATAATATCGTAATAAATAAAATTAGTATTGAAAAAGAGAATAAGATATTATAGAACCAATACTTTTTCATGCCGCTATTTTATCTTTTACTACAAATATACTCAAATTAAGTTTTAAAATCAAAGTATAATCCGTTCCAACATGGTCGCAAAAAACTTACGTTGCTCATTCATAGTTATTATACGGGGTATAAGTGCAGTTACTTCGTCATCGTTTTTTTCGCGTTGGGCAGTCTCTAATTGTTCGCCAATTTTAACAAGAGCGATGTTTACAATTTTCGATTTGTAAACGGCAATAGCTCGAGGTACGGCTTTCGATAAATCGATATGAGGTTTATCTCCCTGATTCCAGATTGTACTCAGCTTATACTCTTCGGATAGCAGATTAATCGTTAATTCGCAAATGCGGTTATCCATATGGTTAATAAAATGCTTCACAGGCTCGGCATCACCTTCGGCTAACTGCTGGTCGTATTCCTGAAAAATCTGCTTGTAGTACAGGTTATGGAATTCAAGGTCGTCGTTACGTATTTCGTTGATAATGTACCGGGCAACATTAATAATTTGTTCTTCACCGCTTTCATCGGGGATTCTGAATAGCTGGTCGGTTCCGTTATGCAGCATATAGTAAATAAGTTCCTTTTCCTGTTCCTGACAATAAATATTGCTTACAAAAGCAGGTATGGCAGGGGTTTTTACATTGGCCTCGTTAATACCGGATTCATCTTGTTTTTTCTGGGGAGTACCGTCAAAGAGCTTCTTTTTACGTAATTTGGCAACTTCCATACGCAAAATATCTTCCTCCATATCGAGCATGCGGCTGCACTCTCTAAGGTATACCGTGCGGGTAATCGTATCGGGGATAACGGAAATCGAGTGTACGACGTCCGTGATAACTACCGACTTTTTTATCGGGTCGTTTTTCGTATCGCTTAACAGCAGGCTTATTTTAAAGGAGATAAAATCGGTTTCGTTAGCATCTAAAAAAGCGCGGAATTCATCGGCAGTATGCGTGCGGGTGTACGAGTCGGGGTCTTCCCTTTCGGGCAAGAGCGCTACTTTAACGTTCATACCCTGTTCGAGCAACATATCGATACCGCGCAACGAGGCTTTTATACCGGCCGGATCGCCGTCGTATAAAACAGTAACATTGAGGGTAAAACGGGCAATGAGTTTGATTTGATCGTTGGTAAGCGACGTTCCCGACGAAGCCACAACATTTTCGATACCAGCCTGATACATCGATATTACATCGGTGTAACCTTCAACCAAATAACATTTTTGCAGGCGCGAAATTTGTTGTTTGGCAAAGTAAATGCCATACAGCGTATTACTTTTGATATATATTTCGGACTCGGGTGAATTCAGGTACTTAGCAATATTTTTATCGGTTTTTAACGTGCGCCCGCCAAACCCGATTACCCTGCCGCTAAGCGAATGGATGGGAAATATTACACGCCCGTAAAAACGGTCGAACAATGTACCGTTGTCGCGTTCGATAGTTAAACCGGTTTTAACCAGATACTCTTTTTTATAGCCGTCTTTTATCGCCTTGTCGGTAAAAGCGCTGCGGGAGTTGGGACAGTACCCCAGCTGAAATTTTTCGATGGCGGTTTTGTTAAAGCCGCGTTCCTTGAAGTAGCTTAACCCGATAGCTTTCCCTTCCCTGCTATTCAGCAGTGTATCGGTAAAATACTGCTGGGCATAGGCCGAAACAACCATCATGCTATCGCGGTCATTGTTCTGCTTAACTTCTTCTTCGGTAATTTCGCGCTCCTGAATTTCGATACCGTATTTTTTAGCCAGATATTTCAATGCCTCAACATAGCTCATGCGCTCATGCTCCATGATAAACGTAGCCGCATTGCCGCCTTTACCACAGCCGAAACATTTGAAGATACCCCGGGAAGGAGATACCGAGAATGAGGGCGTTTTTTCGCCATGAAAAGGACAACACGTCATATAATTAGCCCCTTTTTTGCGGAGCGTAACAAACTCGCCAATAACATCTACAATATCAGCGGCATCCATAATACGTTCGACTGTCGTCTTATCAATCATTTTTAATCCGGTTTACAAAACAAAATTACACAACAATTATGTACATCCAGCTCATAAGCAATCCTATTATAGTACTAATTTCCAGTATGTTTACAATAATCAATATACAATTAATAATTGTATAAAACGTCGTTGAATTTATTGTAAACCTTGAAAATGATAAATTGTTTCAAGGCTAAAAACTTATCCCCGACAGGGCACGACAGGGCATAGTCCTTTAAAACATCAAGTTCTTCCTTCAGATAATCGCCGTTAAGTATGTATTCTCCTATAAAATCGTCGGCGTTATTGGAGATATACATTTTCAACCAGTTAATTTTTTCCGCTTGCAGTTTCAGGGTCATTTTATCCTTTATCAGAATCATCGAATCTGTATAAATTTCGGAATCTTTTGGAAATTTGCCTTGTATACATATGGGGCAGTAATTGGCGTGTACAGTTCATTGATATTGTTAATTTTCAGTGTAATATTTTCGTCATACTTATTGTCGGCCAAAACGGCCGTAAATGCAGGAAAACCATTATTATAAAGCTGTTTACGCCCTGCTGTACCGCATCTTTGGGGTTATTGCCAAAGACTGCCAAATTATCCTCGATACCTTCGGGCATAATTTCATCATCCGAAACTATTACCAACACATGGTAAAGTATGGCTTTTTCGTATTCTTTCACAGCCATAATCTTACTGCTGATATCCAATTTGTCGGCAACCTGAACCGAAAGCTTGTCAAAATTCGCTTCGGCTTTAAAACCTTTTTCTTGAATGCCCTTTTGTAGTAATTCGATAAATAATTTATCCTCCAGTAGTATTTGCTCGTGTACTTCCATAAAATATTTTTAAAGTACAGATTTAACTACAGTTACAATTTTATTAGCATGGTTTTGCACCTCCTCGTCGCTCCAGTTCATTTTTATGGATATTGAAATGGTGCGCGAAATAATATCGTCCGACTGTTTAAAGCTTACTTTCGAATAGTCGAACATGGTATCCAGCAATTGTTTATACATGGGGTACATAAATTTACGCTCCTTAAACTGATCCCAGTTGCGGATATAGTGCCAGTTATTGTCGTACCAATGGAATGTACCGTCGACACCTGCGGCCTTTAATGCTGCGGTTGCTTTACGCGCGCTCTCTTCGGTAGGCATAAAAAACGAGAGGAAAGTGGCACAATCTCCGTCGAGGTCGGGCAGGCGGCGGAATTTTACTTCGGGTACGGCGCTTAAAGCATCTTTCAATATTTTTTTGTTTTTACGGTGTACGGTCACAAACTGTTCGAGCTTGCTGATTTGCCCGCAACCTACGGCGGCATTCAGCTCGCATATGCGGAAATTATACCCGGGGTATGGATGCCCTTCGGCTCCGCGATCGTTATTACTATGGTCGTGTCCGTGATCATGGTACATATCGGCACGCTCGTATAATTCTTTACTGTTGGTAACTATGGCGCCGCCTTCGCCGCAGCTAACAATTTTATTGAAATCGAACGAGTAACATCCTGCATCACCTATACTGCCGGCCATTTTTCCTTTGAATGATGCTCCAAAAGCCTGGCAGGCGTCCTCCAAAAGAAGCAGGTTATGCTCTTTGCAAATTTTTTGTAATTCGTCAATTTGTGCCATTGAGCCGCACATGTGTACGGGCATCACCACTTTAGTGCGCGGGGTAATAGCCTTGCGTACGGCAACGGAATCGAGACACAAAGTCTCGTCAATATCAACCATAACGGGTATGGCGCCTGTCATCATTATCGACTCAAAACTTGCCACGAATGTAAACGGCGGAAGGATAACTTCATCGCCGGCGCCCACGCCCAGTGCGGCCAATGCCGTAGTAAGAGCCGCCGTACCGCTCGATACTAGCAGGGCATGTTTTACCCCTGCTTTTTCACGTATAGCCATTTCCATTTCTTTGGCTTTCCAGTGCCCGTTGCGCATGCCATTAAAGCCATAACGCATTAATACTCCTGTTTCCATCACATCGGCCAGGTGCTTCTTCTCAATATCATTAAATCTTTCCATATTGTAAATATATTTTATCGTATTTTCCAATTCAGGTATCAAAGTTATACAATTATTATGGATTTGGGGGATCAAGATAAATTTCAAAATATACAATGCACGAATATGCCGATATGCTAATATGCTAATGAGTTGATCGGCTTAGGTATGAATATGCGTATTACGTATTGTGATATGCGTACAGTGTATTAACTTCGTAAAGCTGACTAATTCGGTTGCAGTTTTCGTACATCGCACATCCAATTAAAAGAGTCGTGATGCCAGATGCTATTTTCAATTAATTTCTGGTTTAAAATCAGAATGGGCATTCGATACGTTTTTTCAAATAAGTTCGGTTTCTATTTGGACACGAACAATTTTGGGTAGAAGCGCCCTATTAACAGGATATTAAACAGACTTCGAGAGGGACTGGATAAGGATTTGCCGATCGTTCTTATTTCCGCGCTTTGCGGTACAATACTGACAAATAACTCATGCCGAAAGTAAGCAATATTTTTGAAACCCACGCATATTTTTCCCCTTTCTTTATCCGATAAATACCTCTCTTATGGAAAGAGTAAATAAGACAAGGCTTTTGTCGGGAATATGCTTTCGAGGTACGAGGAAGGAAGATTTTTGATAAAATTCATTTTAACTTTGCCGTTTTATTTTTGGAATATACCTTTGTGTTCAGATATAAAGGATTATTCCATCATAGTAAAAAACTTGAGACGAGACAACATTCGCTATTTTACCAAATTGCTTGTTAGGCGCAGTTAGTTGTTTTTTGAATTTCGCTTTTTGTATAGTTCCAAAATACGAGGCAAATTCTCTCTGTAATTTTCTATATTCCATTCTAGACCTTCTCCTTGGAGATAATCATTCAATGGTTCTAGACCAACTTCTTGTCTTAGTTCGTCAACTTTTTCGGGATTTTGCAGTGGAACAATATAACTCTCTTCGGGCTTTTCTCCTATTATGATTTGTGTGCCATAAATCTGAAATTTTCCTTGGTTCATTAATATTCGATCCGTTAAAAAAGCAAACTGCCATGCTTCTGCATCACCATTCTTTACTGCTTGTTCCAAAATAGGCAAATATTTTTCTTGAACGTTTAAATCATCAACGTGTTGAATTGTCAAAAATAAAGTTTGGTTTGCTTCACTGCCAATTTTTGATTCCCCTAACCATCCAAATTCATCTATTATCTGTTGAATTCTAATAGCATTTATGCTATCGATTTGCTTCATCTCTTCTCTGATTAAAAGGGTTGTTGGGCTGTTCAATCCTTTCGATTTTTGAACATTTAGCAACAACAATCTAATACCTTGGTCTTCATACTGTATTTTATTTAACTTTTTTCGTAATTCATTATTATAGTTCGCTGTTATCGCATCTATATAGCCAATAAAACTTTTCCATTCATCTAAGGCACGTAAGTCTTGGAAGTTATCATCGTTCTTAATTTCATTCAACATATAACCTTCTGAAATCAAATCATAAAGATTGGAAAATGCTTGTTTATAATCCAAATCTCTAACATTTTTTACTGCATTAATATAATTGGGCTCAACTTCCTTGACAAACTGTAAATAGAGTGTAGAATACTCTTTTCTTAAAGTTTGAATATCGTTATTTTCCAATGCTTTCAGGCAATTATCTATAACCTCATTCACTGTTTGCGCATAAGTAGAAGTTGCTATAAATAATAAGATTAATAAAAATATCCGTTTCATTTGCTTATATTTATATAATCCATGCTAAGACGCATTTCCTCTTTGCCGACAAATTTAGCAAATATCTGGGAAATAGGCAAGATTACATCTTAAAGCTTTTGTCTTTACCTATTTAAAAATTGGTTTAATATCCCGACCCTTGAGATACTATGGTCGGAAATTAGAAGTTCTTTGTGATACCTCGGAGCTTGCTCCATGGTAGTTCATTACGAAACCTTTGCAAACAACAAGTAATGGAGGTTTTGTCTAAACGAATTATTATCTCAAATATTTGCTAGCATCTTCTAAATAATACTCAGGAGAGCATTCAATGAGATAATTTAGAATATTCAAATGTCCTGCGCCAAAAATGACTAAGAGTCTGTCTAAATATCCTTTTAGGCTCAACTATTTTTACTGAATCAGGATGTTCGCTAAAACTTCTTTCAAAATTGATATATTCTTCACTGTTTTCATTATCTAACAATTTCTCAATTTTATCATAGGCTCTACCCCATTCATCTACACAATATAACTTATTTATACCCATTTTTTGGGCTAGTCTAAATCCGATTTGTTCGTCTTCACTTCTTTTTAAGTCATACTTTCCCATTAAATATTCCTGATATAACGAATCTATTCTCTTCTGTGCTTCGGGGTATCTTTCTATTACGATAATCGTAGGCTCAAATTTTGCTAACATCTTAACCAAATCATTAATTTCATCTTGATATTTTAGTAATAAAACATCTATTTGGTTATCTTCTGTGAATTGGATTCTATCTAGGTTTGGAAAATCGAAATGGAAAGTTCCTATTGTTAGAACTGGAATCGTATCCTGTGCTGAAATTGGTGATAGCAGTAAAATAAACATTAATAAAAGAAATGCCTTTTTCATTTTTACGCTTCTGATTTTAAATGCCAAATTGGTGGCGAGGTAAAAAGTATACTGATGTATATATTTGGTAATCAGTGGATGAATTTGTATTTTTGTAAATGAAAATAAAAATACGTTCCATTGTCCCAATTAGCAAAGTACAAAGATAGAAAGAACTGGGAAGAAACCGCGCGGGATGCAAAATTATTTGTGCAGGAAATGCGGACGGCAGTTTACCGGCGACCACGTATTAGAGTAAGCCGCGGAAGCATTGCCCGTGATGATTAGGATAGCTTTGCTGCCGCATTCAAGGGCGGAAACCACCGTGCAGAAAAGAAACATACCGTAGGTATCGGGGGGAATGCTTGCCGACTGGGGCATCGCATCAGGCGGCATTTCGTAAAACTTGCCGCTTGTCCAAAATAATACGCGGGCGTTTAAGCGTATTTATGCAAGCTTTTAAAAAGTATTTAAACGTATTTTAAAAGCTCTTTAAACAGTATTTAAAAGCGTTTTAAAAGCATTTAATCCCGCTTTCTTTTACAGCAATTTCGGTTTTGTCTATTTTAGAGTCTGTCTAAAATTTTAACAAATAAAATACTGGTAATCAATTGATTATTTGGTAATTATTTCGTATCTTTATGTTATTCAATACATTAAAGATTCGTGACACATTATCCAAGTAATCTCACCGAAAGCCAGTATCGTACAATTTTAGGCATAATCGGCGAACGACGCAAGCG
>JAISFN010000037.1 GCA_031263585.1 Prevotellaceae bacterium
TGAACGGTAGGATCGATGTTCATTGATAACTGATAAAACTGCTTTTATTTTTAATTCATAACCATATTTCATAAAAATACCCCCCTATAAGTTGTGTCTAACTTTTGGCGGGCACTTCATTCCGCGGCTGTTCATATCTGGAACTATCCATCATTTTGTGAAAACTTATAAACTACATTTAATCGGATTTGGGTTTAAATCCAAATCCGATTAAATGTAGTCAAAAACTGATTAAAAATCATCCTCTAATTCCAAATAGGTTGATAGCATTTCTTTTCAATCTCGGCGATAGTCAGGTAAACTGACTTTTTCAAGGCATCATCTTTGAGGTTTTCAATGATATTGATGGTATAGATTATCTTTCTGATTTTTACAGGAAAATCATAGAATGAGCTTAGTTCACTCCAATTGTTCCGCCACGAGCGGATAGCATAAGGATACTTTGAATCTCATTTTTGCTCAAAAAGATCAAGTTCTGCAGCAGCTACTTCTTTAATTGGGGCATTATGTATGATTAATCTCTTGTTTTTACCGAGGCTGCACCCGACGAACTTATATTTGCGTTTTCACTTTTAGCAGTAAGAACATATGCTGCACCACTTGCACTTATCTTGCTTTTGTTGCTTTTTACATTTTTAACCTTTACGGTAGTCGCACCGCTTGCCTCTATTGATTTTACATCGGCTGTTCCGCTTAAGTTTATTTTTGCCGCACCCGATGCGTCTATCTTAAGATTTGTGCATGTTATTTCGCTTGTAACCGATGCGGCGCCCGACATATCTAAGTCAATTTTACCGGCTTTAATTGTAGCATCCTTAATTGTAGCAGCTCCACTCATTTCAATTTCTATTTCCTGTCCAGCATCAATAGGTGTTTCGAACTGGATGTTTGCTGCACCGCTTAAATCGAGTTCGGTAAGCTTTTCCATGGTAATATAAATATCCATTTTGGTAGGGTTTTTGATATTCGAATTAGATCTTAGGCTAAGTTCCAATATATTACCATATACATCGGATTTTATAAGATCGATTATATTATCATCCGCTTCAACTACAAGCGATTGTGGAGAACCTTGCCTAATGTATATTTTAAAAACACTGCTGGCTTTAATCCCGCTAAACGTTTTTACATTACGTTCTTCTTTTACAACATTGCCGCTACCGGTTATCCTTCGGGGTATAGCCCAACCTGTTAATGAGATGGATAACAAAACAACAAAAATAAGGCCGATACTAAGTAATTGTTTTTTCATAATTTATAAATTTAAATAATTTTAGAAGATTCCGTTTAAATATATAACGAGGGAAAAAATGCTTTGTTACATAACAAGCCCATAAATTTGTAAAATATTAAATCAAACGAGGATTTTCAAAAGTTAAGTATAATATCACG
Source organism: Prevotellaceae bacterium (assembly GCA_031263585.1). Lineage (GTDB taxonomy): Bacteria > Bacteroidota > Bacteroidia > Bacteroidales > UBA932 > JAISFN01. Next base: position 1,393 of record JAISFN010000037.1, read on the forward strand.
TATCGCAACACACGACTTTTTTAATGTTATAGCTAGCAAATAGACAAATTAAGGGATCAATGTAAGTATTTGGTGGAGTGATTATTGTTTTTAGAGTGATTGATTTAGTACTTTCTATTCGTGCAAATTTTTAACCACAAGGATTTTACAAAGGGCGCAAGAACTGTGAGTTTTGTGTAAAGACTTTATGGTCTTGTGGTTAAATAATAAGATTTTTGTTCTTTTTCATCTCCACATTGTTTTTTACATTGATACAAATTAAGTAACCGAAATAAATTATTGTCGTATTTAAAACAATTTTCAATCGCCAATAATCAATTTACAATCCTTATCTCATTAGCACATTAATTGTGCTTATTTCTGTTCGGCTGATTGGGTGAGCGGTTTGTGGTATTTACCTTCAACTACAATAACAAATTCGCCTTTGGGCTCTTTACCGGTAAAATGTTCGATTAGCTCTTCAAGGCTGCCCCGTACATTTTCCTCGTATATTTTACTAATTTCACGCGATGCACAGGCTTTACGGTCGTTACCCAATACTTCGGCAAGCTGTGTCAGGGTTTTTAATACCCGGTAAGGCGATTCGTAAAATATAATTGTACGATCTTCGTTTTTAAAAGCTTCTATTTTTTTTTGCCGACCTTTTTTCTGGGGTAAAAAACCTTCAAAACAAAAACGGTCGCAAGGTAAGCCAGAATTAATTAAGGCCGGAATTAAAGCGGTTGCTCCCGGCAGGCATTCCACATCAATGTCGTTTTCCAGGCATGTGCGTACAAGTAAAAAACCAGGATCGGATATTCCGGGAGTTCCGGCATCCGAAACCAATGCTACAATTTTACCCTTAGCTATTTGGCCGGTAATGTATTCAACAGTTTTATGTTCATTAAACTTATGATGTGATGATAGTGCTGTTGTTATGCTATAATGTTTTAACAGAAAGCCTGTTTTACGGGTATCTTCAGCTAAAATTAAATCAACCTCCTGTAATATCTTTACTGCCCGGTAAGTCATATCATCTAAATTACCAATGGGTGTAGGTATAAGATATAATTTACTCATTATATGGGGAGATTAAAGTAAAAAAGACGTTATCTCATAAACATCATATTTTACGAACGATTGATAATGTTTTTATTATCAATCGTTCGTAATTTTATTTAATTCATATACCGGCGCCGTACAAGCAGGATAATGCGTTTAACAGTGTCGTTATTTTTATCCCAGTTGAAATATGTATCAATGTGGCTTAACGCTTCGGTAAGGCTGTCGAAATTGTTTAATATGCGAATAGTATCGGTATATTTATCGGAATCTCCACCAAATAACTCTTTTATAAACTGGAATTTATCGTTTATCCCGATTGCCTTTGTCAGGTCGGCGATTGGCGTAATTCCCAGCCTTCTTAAATCGTCCAAACTCGAAGTATCTTGTATCGATTGGCGTTTTTCCGACAATTTATCGCTTATTGTTTTGGTATTGGAACTGTTGCTATTTATAGTATTATCAACAGGAGGCGAAATAACAACCGCTTTTTTCGGCTCAACGGGTGGAACTACAGGCTCAACCAGAGCAACAACCGGTGGAGGCGATACGATAGCCGCTTCGCGTGCTGCCGCTTTCCGTTTTTGTGTTTCGGCTTCCAATGCAACTAAAAGCTGTTCGGCCGCTTTCATTTCTGTTTCGCGTTTTAACCGCTCCTTTTGCCAGCTTAACAATTCTTCTTCCATGCGCTTGCGTTCTTCTTCCAACTGGTTACGCAGCTCGGCCAGCTGGGCTTTTTCTTTAGCCAGCTTTTCTTCTTCAATTTGTGTTTTTTCTTGTTCGGCAATGACTTCAACCACAAGTTCCGGTTCATTTTCTTCTTCGGTTTTCAGATAATCTAATGAAGTTGGACTTTCCAATTCAATAAGCATATCATCTTCAAGCTGGTCTCCCAGTTCAATTTCTTGAACTTGTTTATTTACAAAATCATGGGCGTCTTTCTCCAACTTTTCGACAACTTCCGAAGGTTCTTTATTCGCTTCTTTTACAATGGCTTGCTCTATAACAACGGTTTCTTCTTCAACAACAGCTTGTTCCGGTTCTCTCTCATAAGTTTTGGCAACTACCTGTTTTTTAGGGGTAACAATCTCAGCAACCGGAGCCGGTTTATCGTTTGTACTTTCATCTTGTTTTCCAGCCGAATAAATCTCGCTTATCGAAGTGTGTAACATTTCGATCAAACGTCTGCGGGTACTTTCGTTCATTTCACCCATGTCGATACAATTATCGAGCAGTGAAATCACACGATCTAATCTTCTAATAATACCAGTTAATATTTTTTTGTCTGCCATATCAGTATTTTTTACGAGATTTGTATCTTTAAACAGGCGACAAAGATAGCAAATAAAATGTTTTTAGAAAATGCCAAACGGAGTGGGTGGATAGAAGTTATAGTAGGTTCGATGTTTTCGGGAAAGACAGAAGAGTTAATTCGGAGGTTGCGTCGGGCACAATTTGCCAACCAGAAAGTTGAAATATTTAGTCCTCAGATTGATACACGCTATTCACAGGATAGTGTCGTATCTCATGATTCCAATTCAATACGTTCTACACCAGTTAGTTCATCAGGGAATATATTGTTGTTATCGTCGGATGTTGATGTTGTAGGGATTGATGAAGCCCAGTTCTTTGATATGGGTTTAGTTGATGTATGTAACGATATGGCTAATAGTGGTATAAGAATTATTGTAGCCGGTTTGGATATGGATTATAGAGGAAAGCCTTTTGGTCCCATTCCTAATTTATTGGCTGTGGCCGAATATGTTACAAAGGTACATGCCATTTGCGTACGTTGCGGCAATTTGGCTCACCACTCGCACAGGTTTACCGATAATGATAAGCTTGTGGTACTGGGTGAGAAAGAAGCTTACGAACCTTTATGTCGGCACTGTTATAATGAAGTAGTTAAGAGAAGATGAAAGCATACAAACTCAGTTTAGTTGCCGACATTACACAAGGCAAGCTCTATGGCGACGATTTGACCGTAAGTAATGTTTTTATTGATAGCCGTAACTTGGTGTCTAATAATTATTTATTTTTTGCAATTAAAGGTGAACGGCATGACGGAAATAACTATATTGCCGATTTATATGCTCAAAATGTAAAATCATTTGTAATCAATAGCTTGCCTGATGATGTGGAAAATTATCCTAATGCAGGTTTTGTTTTGGTTGATAATACTTTGGCTGCTCTACAACAATTTGCAGCCTATCACTTAAATCAATTTCATATACCAGTTATCGGGATAACAGGCAGTAATGGTAAAACCATTGTAAAAGAATGGATTGCACAACTGTTGGAAGGCGATAAAAAGCTTATACGCAGCCCTAAAAGCTATAACTCGCAGGTAGGAGTGCCTTTATCGGTTTTATTAACGGATAGTGATGATGAATTAGCCGTGTTTGAGGCAGGTATATCCAAGCCCGGTGAAATGGAAAAGCTTGAAAAGATAATACGTCCGGAGATAGGCATTATAACGAATATAGGAGAGGCTCATCAAGAAAACTTCCTGGATATTAACCAGAAACTTGACGAAAAACTGAAGCTTTTTAAACGTTCAAAAGTGTTAATTTATAACAGTGATTGTGAACTTATCAATAGAAAAATTAAGTCTCAATATGATTATTTAACGCTTTTCACCTGGGGAACAAAGGGAAATCCCGACCTTAAAATTGAAAAAATAGAAGAACGGGAATATACCACACTAATTGTTTTTTATTATAAAAACGATTATTTCAGAATAAATGTCCCTTTCAGGGCATCGATGTTTATTGAGGATATTGTGCATAGTATAAGTGCATTATTGGTACTCGGATACCCTATGGATATTTTTTATCATAACTTGATGCCGCTTGTTTCTGTAGAAATGCGCATGGAATTAAAAGAAGGGATAAATTACTGTACCATAATAAATGACAGTTATAATTCGGATATTAATTCGCTGACGATAGCCCTGGACTTTTCAAGAAGGCTTAATCAATACGATAAAAAAACATTAATCCTGTCCGACATAGTACAAAGCGGGCAAGACGAAGATATTTTGTATCGCAAAGTAGCCAAACAAGTTAAAGAAAAGCAGATTACTCGCTTTATAGGCATAGGTGCGATGCTTACAAAGTATTCATATTTATTTGATATTGATGATAAAGAGTTTTTTATTGATACCGAAAGTTTTCTTGCTAGTTTCAAAAGGGAAAAATTTAATGACGAATCGATTTTAATAAAGGGTAGCCGCCAATTTGAATTTGAATGGATATCAAGCCTTTTAGAGAAAAAAATACACGAAACCGTATTGGAGGTTAATTTAAATGCTTTAGTAAATAATCTCAACTACTTTCGTTCGTTGATCAAGCCCGGAACCAAACTTATGGCTATGGTAAAGGCATTTTCGTATGGGAGTGGTTCATTTGAAATTGCTAATTTGCTTCAATTCAACAATATAGATTATATTGGGGTTGCCTTTGCCGATGAAGGAGTTGCATTGAGGGAGGCCGGAATAACAATGCCGATTGTAGTATTAAATGCAGAACCAGGCAGTTTCGAAACAATGGTAGATTATAGTTTAGAGCCTGAAATATACAGTTTTAATTCTTTAAAGGTATTTGCAAGCGTTGTGTTTAATAAAGCTTTGTTTGATTATCCTATTCATATAAAACTGGATACGGGTATGCATCGTTTGGGTTTTATGGAGGATGATATCGAGCGCCTGATTCATAATTTAAAAGAAAAAAATCATTTAAAGGTAAGCTCAATATTTACTCATTTAGCCGCAAGCGATGAGGCTATGCATGATAGCTTTACCTACCAACAAATTGATTTATTCGACAAGTTAAGTACATTATTAATAAACGAGTTGGGATACCCTGTAATTCGGCATGCGCTTAATTCGGCGGGTATCGAACGTTTTCCCGAAAGCCAATTCGATATGGTAAGACTTGGCATAGGTTTGTACGGTGTAAGCGCCAATAATGTAAATTTAGAAAATATAAGTACGCTGCGCAGTACGATTGTACAAATTAAAAATATTCCGGCAGGCGATACTGTAGGATACGGACGTAAAGGCGCAGTTGAAAAAAACAAACGCACTGCCATAATACCCATAGGTTATGCCGACGGATTAAACCGTAAATTTAGCAATGGGGCAGGTTATTTTATAGTTAACGGCGGCAAGGCTCCTATAATAGGTAATGTTTGCATGGATACATGTATGATTGATGTTACCGATTTAAACGCGAGCGAAGGTGATGAAGTTATTATTTTTGGAGATAAACCAAATATCCGGGAACTTGCAAAACAGATAGAAACAATACCTTACGAAATACTTACTAGCATCTCACAGCGTGTTAAACGTATATTTGTTTCGGATTAAATTTTAAACAGTCGAAAGAAATTAGAGGTAAATTATAAAATGCATTATATAAGCATGTTATAAAATATTTAATACTTAATTAGCCTAATCGGCTTATTTTTTCAATCTGGGGCATGTTAACCATCTTTATTTTCCGTCCATCAAGCACAATAATTCCCTCGGAATTGAAACTGGATAATGTACGGATGGCGTTCGAAGCTGTCATGTTCGATAAATTTGCCAAATCTTCGCGCGACAAATATACTTTTAATGTTTGCCCGTCTTCTTCAAAGCCGTAAGTATCACGCAAAAACAGTAAAGTTTCGGCTAAACGCCCGCGAATATGTTTTTGAGTAAGGGTTACGGTACGGGTATTTGAATGTCCCAACTCCGCCGCAAGCATTTTCATTATAAAGAACATCAAGTCAGGATTATTCCGCAGGATTGAAAATATTACTCTTTTGTCGACAATACAAATAACAGAATCTTCGATAGTTTGTGCTGATGCATTGTAGTTTTCTTCGGCAAATACGGCACGGTATCCTACCATTTCAACAGGTTTAACCATGCGGGCTATCCAGTCGCGCCCGCCGATGCCTTCTTTATATATCTTCACTTTACCTTTTACCAAAAAAGTAAGCCCTTCGGGTGTTTCCCCCTCTTTGTATATTACTTCCCCTTTACGGTATGACGTACACGCCATATTCTTCTTTACTATCTCTTTTTCTTTAGAAGTAAGATAGATAAGCGTAGAACTTATAGCATCCATGTGTGCGTTGTTATCAACAATAGCTTGACTCATGATTAAACATGTTTAAAAACACACAAATTTAGTTGAATTTTACATAATCTCCAAATAGAAGGATTATAATACAGTAAAACAATATGTTATAATCTAATTTATTTTGTAAAAATCCATCCGTGATATCTATTAGAGTTTATATTTAATAAAAGCTTATTGTGTGTTATTATCAGTAATTTATAATATATATTGTTTTTTATTTCGCTTATTTTCAGCCAATTTTATAAATAATAATTTTAATTTACTCATAATCATCACTCTCAAATCTTATTGAGTATAATGTCTATTTTAGACAGATAATTTTCACGTAGGAAATGTACAATGATACTTTAAAATCAATAAATTTGTATTTTAGTTCAAAATTTAAACAACGATGTTTTGTATTCAGGTAAGTTGTTTGTATATCGTTGCTTAAAATAGTATAGCAGACATATTAAAAAATTTAGGGCGTAATAATATAAAGAGATACAGTTTTTACTCACAGCTTACATTAGAAAGTATCTCTTTCGCCCTTTTTATTTTACTAAGAAGTGTAACATCGGCATATATACTAATTTTTTTATGCAGATAAAAAAAGCAGCCACATTAATAAAAATATAACTGCCTAATTTTCTTGTAGCGCGACCCAGGATTGAACTGGGGACCTCATGATTATGAATCATGCGCTCTAACCAGCTGAGCTATCGCGCCCTAAAAACGGATGCAAAAGTAGTGTTTTTTTTGATACATCCAAACTATTTATTCGAAAATTTATTTCAAAACATTACTCAATCTTATAAATCAATGCAACGGCATAAGCCGCCACACCTTCTTCGTATCCTACAAATCCCAGCTTCTCTGTAGTAGTTGCTTTTATAGCAATATCATCAACGGGTATATCTATTACTTTAGCAAGCGTTTCGCGCATTTGGGGCATTAGCGGTTTTATTTTAGGACGTTGTAAACACACAACCGTATCAATGTTTCCAATGTTATATCCATTTTTGCGAAGCAGTCCAACTACATTTTTCAACAATATTTTGCTGTCGATACCCTTAAATGCATTGTCATTATCTGGGAAATGACAACCGATATCCTCTAAAGCCGCAGCACCTAACAAAGCATCACAAATAGCATGTATCAAAGTATCTCCGTCCGAATGGGCTATACAACCTTTGTAATGCTCTATTTTTATTCCTCCCAACCAAAAATCATGATTTTCGGCTAAAGCATGAACATCATATCCGTTGCCAACACGTATTTTCATCTTTTATTCTAAAATAATTTTATTTAAAGCATTTTTTTTATAAAAAATATCAACAAAGATATAAATTTGTATTGGATATATTTAGGCTCTACCAAACAATTCTGCTCAATTATAACATGAAAGAATTTGTAAGCATATTTCTGACTTTCTTAATGTTAGTCAACCCAATACAAAAGTTGTTTGTAATCATGCCTTTGCACGAAACTTACAGTGCAAAAGAAATGAAAATAATAGTAAACCGTTCAAACATAACCGCTTTATGTGTATTGTTGTTCTTTCTGTTACTTGGCGAAGCATTTTTAAGGTATACCTTTCGTATACAGATATATACATTTCAAATAACTTGTGGCATCGTATTATTTTATAACGGTTTTTCGGGATTGCAGAAAGGTACATTTTTACAAACAAATAATTCAGCACGAATGGAAGACATTATTGCAGTTCCACTTGCCATACCCATGATTGCAGGTCCGGCAACAATTACTGCAGTTGTATCAATGCCTGCTATTTATGGTAAAGCGGAAATTATTGCAGCTGTTATTTTGGCAATTTCAATTAACTGGTTGATAATGCGTAAGGCAAATACCATTACAAAAATATTGTTGAAGTATAATATTTTAATGCCGTTAATCCGCATTATGGGATTAATGGTGGCCGCAATAGGAACACAAATGGTACTTAATGGACTATTCGATTATATCGACCAATTAAAATAGTATTGATAACCAATATGCTGATGAATCAATGTGCTAATGAGAAAATTAGCAAATCAATAAGTTAATAATTAACAATAAGATATTAGCAAATTAACAAAGTTACAAGTTAATATTGACATTCAAAACACAGATTTGTAGTTCATTGCAAATGTTAACATTGTTATAAGTTTGTTATTATTGTGAAATTTGTACTTTTGTAAAATCTATAATTTCAAGAAACCACATTGTGTATTATATATATAAACATTATTTCTTTATAATTTTACTAGTATGTTGTATTTACCAAGGGTATAGTCAGGATGCTTTATTATTACTGAAAGATCAAAACCCCTCATATTTAAACCCTGCATTAACCGGATATGAGGATTATACGCGTATATCTTTGGTTTATCGTAATCACTTCCCTGCAGCCGATAAGGGATTTGTAACCTACAGTACATCATTCGATACCTATTTGAAGAATTTTAATAGCGGTATAGGTTTGGCAATAATGCGGGACCAGCCAGGGAGCAAAGCATATACTTACAACAATGCCATGTTATCCTACTCATACCGCATTACCATTGGTGAGGGAAAATCGATACGAGCGGGTTTATTGGGTAATTTCTATTATTCTTCAAAAGATCCGTCTAAATTGACTTTTCCCGACATGGTTAATATTGACGGAAGTACCAATGTAAACGACGAACCTTACAATAAAAGTAAAGCTATCGGGCTGGATATTGCTGCCGGGGTAATCTATAATTCTCAACGCGTTACAATAGGTATGGCCGTATACCATATCGGAAATAAAAACGATTCATCATACCACCACCGGCAGCTAAAATACAGCGCACATCTTGAGTGGCGGATACCTCTATACAACAAACAAACTTATGCCAATCCTCAAAAAGGATTTCAAAGCATTTTAAAGCAAGCCTATATAAAGCCAAATGCTTATTATTGGCAACAAGCTTATTCTAAAATATTAGGCATAGGTATCGAACTATATACAAATAATTTACGGCTAGGAATCAATAGTCGGCAGGATACAAAATTTAAATCGATGATTATCTCTACCCGTATCGGCTTTGTCGCTGCATTTATGGAGATTGATTATATATTTGATATAGGCCGATTGGGAAGTAATTTGAGAGGCTTGTCGGCAACATCCCACGAACTGGGGATAATTTTTAAATTCGGAGAGGAAAAAGAGTATTAATGTGAATTGCCCGACTGGGATTTTGATTATATACCTATAAAAAATTTTAAATAAGTGTTATTTAATCGAAATATTATTAAAATAATATAATAAGCAAACGGAAAAACCGTATATTTGCATTGTTAAAAATTAATCATATTATCGGATTTACTAAGTCATTAAAAATTTATTATGAAGCTAAGTAGATGTTTATTACCATTGTTATGTACATCTGTCTTGTTATCCAGTTGTATTTTTGGAAAAAAAGAAAAATCGGATAAAACAGGATGGAATTATAATGACCCTAAGTACGGTGGAGTGGAGCTTCGTAAAGTCAAGAACCAAAACACGGCTCCGGGACTTGTTTTTATCCCCGGCGGACTTTTTACGATGGGACAAAATGGTGACGATGTTGGCTATGAGTGGAATAGCAGCCCACGTAGGGTAACTGTTGATTCCTATTTTATTGACGAAACAGAAGTAACCAACCAGCAATACCGCGATTATTTATTTTGGCTGAATAAAGTATTTGTCTCGTACCCTAATGTATATCGTAACGCTTTGCCCGACACGTTGGTTTGGCGTTCGCCATTGGCTTATAATGAACCTTATGTCGAAACATATTTCCGCCACCCGTCATTCAATAATTATCCGGTAATAGGTGTAACCTGGATTCAGGCATATGTTTACTGCGACTGGCGTACCGACCGTGTTAACGAATTACAGTTAATTGGAGTAGATGTTTTAAATCCGAGTATGGAGCAACAACAGGATGCCGACAACTTTAATACCGATGCTTATTTAGCAGGACAGTATGAAGGCGATGTACGGAAAAACCTTCGAGATTATTCAACCGATGGCGGAAAAGGTGAACGTAGAGTTAATTTTGAAGACGGTATTCTTTTCCCGAAATACAGGCTCCCAACCGAAGTTGAATTTGAATATGCCGCTACTGCTTTGGCAGGAAGTACATTTGACGAACGTGTATTGGAAAGACGTATGTACCCGTGGACAGGGTCGAATGTACGTAACCCGGCAAAAAAACAACGCGGTAGGATGATGGCAAACTTTCAACGCGGCCGTGGCGACTTGATGGGTGTTGCAGGATACTCTAACGACGGATACTCTACTACCAGCCCGGTTCGTTCGTTCCCTCCTAATGATTTTGGGTTATATGATATGGCAGGCAACGTAAACGAGTGGGTGGCTGATGTTTACCGTCCAATGTCTTCTCTTGAAGTTGATGAGTTTCGCCCTTTCCGCGGTAACGTATTTACCGAGCTAGCTAAAGACGGAGAAGGAAACATTTTGGAAAAAGATTCGTTAGGAAGATTAAGACGCGATACTATCGGAATAGTTGAAAGATATAATTATCAGGTGGGGGATAACAGGAACTTTGGCGACGGTGATATTTATTCATCTGTTTTCTATAAGGATGCTGTTAATAAAGTTCCCGATACCGTAGCAAATTCAAACTACATGTATTTCCAAGGCGAAGGTCCCAGTCATAAGAATATGACAACGCTTATCAGCGATAAATCGCGTGTGTATAAAGGTGGATCATTTCTCGATCGTCCTTATTGGTTAAGGCCTGGAACCAGACGTTACCTAGAAGAAGATCGTGCCCAGGTAGACCTTGGTTTCCGTTGCGCAATGAATGCTTTAGGCGGCGAAGCTAAAGTGAAAACAAAGAAAAAGAAATAATAATAGTTTTTTTCATAAATATTAAACCTCATGGTAATACATGAGGTTTTCTTTTTTAATTTTAAGCAAAAAAAATAAAATGAATATAGAACAACTCTACCAATTATTCCTGCAACATCCCGATATTTGTACCGACACCCGCCGGATTATTCCTAATGCCCTATTTTTTGCCTTAAAAGGGGATAATTTCGATGGTAACGAGTTTGCCTCGCTTGCCCTTGAAAACGGATGCTCGTATGCAATTGTGGATAATCCAACAGTTAAAAAAAACGACCGGTATATTATTGTAGATGACATTTTAAAAACCTTGCAACGATTAGCAAATCACCATCGTCGGCAATTAGGCATTCCTATTCTGGCTATTACCGGAACTAATGGTAAAACAACAACTAAGGAGCTAATAGGTAGTGTATTAACAAGAAAATATGAAATAGGTATAACTATTGGAAACTTGAATAATCATATCGGAGTACCTCTTACATTGTTAAAAATGACTCGGAACACGGCATTTGGGATAGTTGAAATGGGGGCTAACCATATTGGGGAAATAGCTGGTTTATGTGCCATTGCCGAGCCTGATTACGGAATTATTACCAATATAGGCAAAGCCCATCTCGAAGGGTTCGGGTCATTGGATGGAGTAAAAAAAGCCAAAGGCGAACTGTATGATTATCTTGAAAAAAATAATGGACTGGCGTTTGTCAATACCGATGATAGCACTTTACAGACAATGGTAAACAACCGGAAATTGTTAAAAACACATCCGTATTCGGCCACTTTATTCTATGTCCGATTATTGAATCCGGATATTGAACACCCGTTTTTACATTTTGTAATAAACCGAAACATAAAAATAGAAACATCATTATTAGGCGAATACAATTTAAATAATATCTTAGTAGCAATTTCTATCGGCTTATTTTTAGGTGTCGATATAAACCAGATTACAGATGCAATCTGTTCATACCATCCCGAGAACAATCGATCGCAGCTTATTCAAACACAAAATAATACGGTTTACATGGATGCTTATAATGCAAATCCGTCGAGCATGGAGGCATCCATCTGCAACTTTGCCCAGATTAACGAGGCCGATAAACTTTTAATACTGGGCGATATGCTTGAACTGGGCTGTGATTCTTTACCCGAACATCAACACGTTATCAACCAGCTAATAACCTTCGATTTTAAAAATGTATGGCTAGTTGGTAATAATTTCATAAAAGCATCTCAGTCTCAAACATACGTACAATATCCTTGTTTTAAAACTGTTGATGAAGCAATTGATTATATCAAAACTGCTCCCGTAAAGAAGCATACAATTTTACTAAAGGGGTCACGTGGCATCCATTTAGAAAAAGCGCTGGAATATTTATAAAAAAAGAACCCCGGTTTCGAGATTCTTTTCAATTAGTCCGGATTAGTATTTTAATATCCGAAAATTTCTTCAAGTGTTAATCTATGTACTGTTCCGTATTCTTTTAGCTTATCATCGGTCATATCCATTTTATTGCCTAAAATACAGTATGTATACGTACGTCCTTTAACCCATTCTTCCTGGAATTTTTTCACATCGGCTAAGGTCATCGACGGAACTTTCTCGAATATATCTTTACGTGTATCGTAATTCAAGCCCATATCTCTTGCATTTATGTAGTTCCAAATAATTTGCGAGCGGAGGATACGTTGTGTGCGTACACGTGTCATAATACTTTCTTTTGCCAAAGCAAATGCTTTTTCCGATTCGGGCATATTGTTAATAATATCATCAAATGCCGTTACCGCATCGTGTAATTTGTCGTTTTGCGTTGCAATAAAAGTACTCATTGTGTATGTTTCGGTGAGGCGCGATGGACGCCCCAGATTAGCGTTTGCCGAATAAGCTAAGCCTCGGGCTTCGCGCATTTCCTGAAATACGATGGCATTCATACCCCCTCCGAAATATTCGTTATACATTGTTCGTATCGGCTCGATTGACTGGTCAAATTTTTCGCCCTTTTTCGAAATCATAGCAAAATATATCTGGTTTGCATCATAATGCGCAAAATATACTTTATTATCTTTCGTCATTTGTTCTTCGAATTTAACCGGTTCGGGAATTGTTTTCAGTTCTGCCGATACATTATGCACCTGGTCGATAAGCACTTTAAGTTCATCCTGCGATTTAGGCCCATAATACATTATAAAGTGTTGATAACCATGCAAGTCCTTTATCCGGTCAATTAATTGTTCCGCTTTCAGCGAGTTTAATTCGGAAGTCGATAAAATATTGGTAGCCGGAGATTTTTTGCCCCAAATGGTATAATTATTCAACATACTGAAAATACGCCTCTGGTTCAATTTAGCATCGGTTCTTTCTTTCTGAATATCCAGCACTAAATTTTTAAAAGCATCATGGTTTACTTGAGGATCATTTAATAATTCTTCCAATAAACCTAAGGCTTTTTCCATATTTTCATTTAAACCGCTCAAGCTTACATAAACACGGTCTGTCCCTGACCAAACATCAAACGAACAGGCCATTTTATAGAACTCACTTTTTATCTCATCAGGCGTATATTTCGATGTTCCCAAATAGTTTAAATACGAAAATGCCATACCCAGGGCTTTATCGTTATTGGTTCCCATATCAAATACATACGACAAGTCGAACAAAACATTATCGGTATTTTGTTTGTAAAGTACCTCGATATTTTGCTTTGCTGAAAGCTTTTGCAAATCTTTAGTATAGTCTAAAAACACCGGTTCGATTTCAGGAACTTTTGTATTCTGAATATCAACTAAAAATATACTTGCAGCATCCCTGTTTGTTTCAATCGGGGTAATTTCGGGTTTAGGCATCTTTTGTTCGTTTGGATCCTTGCCTTGACGTTTGTATATTACCGTATAATTATTATCGGCAAAATATTTATTGGCAAGATCAACTACTTGTTGCTTTGTAATTTTCGACATACGATCGAGCGCAGCTACTTCGTCTTTCCAGTCTATACCATTGATAAAAGCATCAACAAACATGTTTGCACGCGCCCTATTATTTTGTAAACGATATATCATATTTAACTTAAGGTTATTGATTGTAGCCTCCAATAACCACTCGGGGAATTCGCCTTTTTTCAATAAATCCATTTGTTCAAGCAATATGTCTCTCACTTCGTCGAGCGTTTGCCCTCCTTTCGGACGACCACCCATAACAAAAGCGCTATAGTCGGCCATACCATAAGCCCCTGCATAGGCGTTTAAAGTACGTTGTTTTTGAGTTATATTTAAATCAATAAGCCCTGCCTGGCCATTGTTAAGCATATAACTTGCCATTTGCAACAGTTCATAATCCTTATTGCGGACACCCGGAGCATGCCATGCCAATGTTATATTTTCGGCATCGTTACCTATCACCTCTTCTACAATGGGAGCGGTTATCGGCTTAGTTTCTTCATATTTAAATTCGGGCACATTACCCTTAGGTATTGATCCGAAATACTGGTCGATTATTTTAATTGTAACATCGGGGTCAAAATCGCCCGACATACAAACAGCCATGTTATTAGGCACATAATAAGTTTTAAAATAATTTTTAATGTTGATAATAGACGGGTTTTTCAAATGCTCTTGTGTTCCCAAAACGGTTTGTGTACCATAGGGATGGTTTGGAAACAGCGTTGAAAGGATTTTTTCATAAACTTTATTTCCATCTTGGGTAAGCGACATATTTTTCTCTTCGTACACGGTTTCCAATTCAGTATGGAAACCGCGGATAGTTGCATTGGTAAAACGATCACTTTGAATTTTTGCCCAGTTTTCAACCTGGTTCGATGGAATGTCTTCTACATAAACCGTTTCATCATACGAAGTCCACGCATTTGTTCCTTGCGCCCCGATAGCCGACATCAGCTTGTCATACTCATTGGGAATAGATAATTTCGAAGCTTCATACGAAACGCTGTCTATCTGTTTATAAATAGCTTTACGTTCTGCTTCATCAGTTGTTTTCCTGTATACTTCAAACAATTCTTCAATTTTATCAAGCATCGGTTTTTCGGCTTCATAATCTTTTGTCCCGAATTGCTTTGTACCTTTAAACATCAAATGCTCAAAATAATGCGCTAAACCGGTTGTTTCGGCCGGATCATTCTTACCCCCTACACGTACGGCAATAAACGTTTGAATGCGGGGAGCATCTTTATAAACACTCATATACACTTTCAGCCCGTTATCAAGTGTATAAATACGGGCATTTAACGGGTCATTAGGAACACTCTCATAAGAATATTTCTTTTCTCCGCCGCCGCACGATACCAACAATATGGCAGTCAGTATAACGGCAATAAATGAATAATTTTTTTTCATTGATACTTTATTTATTGGTTTTTAAGTAATCAAAATAAATTGTTGATATATTATATATTGAATAAGAATTAAAGAACAAAAGTAAAAGACTTTATGAATCGCAATGTTATATAAGGTATCTGTTTTTTTAGATTATTTATTTTGGCAAAGTGGATAAAATCCTTGTCCTTTTGTTCTTAAATCTTTAATCAATATAAACTCTATTCTTTAAAGCATAAGATACTGTATAATAAATTTTTATAGAATCATCAATTTACAATATTTAGGTTATTTTTTTTTCGAACGGTCGGGACCTGTGGGAACCGGCGGAACAGGCTTTCTGTCTTTCAATTCCAGCAACATTTGCTCAATTGCTTTATTCAGCTGTTCATCCTCGCCATCCCATTCTTTGGCAGGGTCATTATCCACTTCAATATCCGGATCCACTCCGTACCCTTCAATTATCCATTGCCCTGTTTCCATCGAATAGGATGTAAACATAGGTACGCGCAGGTCGGCTCCGTCAATAAATGGTAACGAGCCGCTGATACCTACAATACCGCCCCATGTACGTTTCCCGATTAATTTACCCAAGCCTAATTCGCGGAATCCGTAAGGGAATAAATCGCCGTCGGACATTGAATATTTGTCTATAATAACCGTTTTCGGGCCTACTAATGTTTTATTAGGTATTACGCCAGGATACGATGAGCTGCGCCATGCCGTTGCCCTGTAAGGTATACGAGCCAAACGTTCGAGTATCATCGGGGAAACATTGCCTCCGCCGTTGGTACGATCGTCAATAATCAAAGCTTCCTTATCTAATTGTGGGTAAAAGTATTTGGCAAATTCATTTAGGCCGGGAACGCCCATATCCGGAACATGTACGTAGCCAACCCTGCCGTTTGTGGCTTTTTCCACCTTGCGAATGTTATTTTGTACCCAGTTGTAATAATACAATTGCGACTCGGTTGCCAATGGTACAATAATCGCCTTACGGCTTCCGGCTGGTTCGGGCTTGCTGTTCAAAGTTATTTCCACTTTTTTATCGGCTTTATCCACCAACAGCTGGTACAAATCTTTCACGGTTTGGGTCGAAATACCGTCAATGGCAATAATATATTCGCCATTTTTGGTGTTAACCCCGATTTCGGTAAGAGGCGACCGCAGATCCTTATCCCAGTTTGTACCTTCCAAAATTTCGTCAATCCGGAAATAGCCCGATTTATCGAGACTGATTTTGGCTCCCAATAAACCTATTTTCAACCGCTGGGGTTTGGGCATTTCACCGCTGTTTACATAGGCGTGCCCTACATTCAATTCACCTATCAATTCACCTATAATATAAGTTAAATCGGCACGGTGGTTTACATAGGGCAACAATACGGCATACTTCTTTTTCATGGCTTTCCAGTCTACGCCGTGCATGTTTTCAACATAAAAACCGTCACGCATATGTCTCCAGCTTTCATCAAAAATCTGGTTCCACTCCTGACGGTAATCAACATCAGCCTTCAAGCCACTAAAATCCAAGGGTTTATTAAGATTTGCTTTAGATAACGGTAAATCAATTACATAATAATTTGCACTACGTCCTCTGCCACCGCCCGATGCTAGTAACATTTTCTTATTATTGGGCGATATGCTGAACATTCCGCCATCGGCAATATCCGTTTCTTTTTGAGTTGTTAAATCGAATACCTTTACTCCATTGCGGGCATAATAAACTTTATTACCAATACCTGCAACTTGCCTGTAAAAACCGGGAGCAATAGGCAAAGCTATTATACGATCTAGCAAACCGTCGGTATCAATTTTGGTATCTTTAGCGGGTTTATCCTGGGCTTTTCTATCGTCCGGTTTACCATCTTTCGCTTCTTTCTCTTCCGATCCTACTTTTACTTCGTCATTTTTTATTTCGAAGGGCGATGGCGTATCCTTAGCCAGTACAGCCATATAAAGCTTGTTCATGTTATTATAGGCAAAATCCCACTCGATATTGCTGTAAGTAGGTGAAAAATTGCGGGCCGATGTAAAATAAAGGTATTTCCCATCCGATGAGAAATTAGGGGCATATGATGAATACCATTTATCGGTTACCGGATATTGTTTCTTGTCCTGAATATTATACAGGTAAATAACCGACATATCATTGGCTTCGGAAAGCGAATATGCGAACCATTTACTATCGGGCGACCATGCTAAACCGCCTGCTCCGCCACGCTTACCTTGTAAAACATGGCTTACCTGTTTGCTGGCTATATCAACATACTGTAATCGATTTTTGCGGTCGGTATAAAGTATTTTTTTGCTATCGGGCGACCATACGAAATAACTGATATACGTATCGTTATTCTTTGTTAGTTGAATAGGTTCTGCCAAACCGTCCTGTACTGCGATGTACAATTCCGTTTCGCCTGTAGCGTCCGATATGTAAGCAATCCATCGTCCGTCGGGCGACCAGCTCCCCATACGTTCATGGGCTCCCGAGCTGTTGGTTATGTTGCGTGTGGCCCCATTAATAACAGGAACATCGAAAATTTCACCCCGTGCGCTGATAACTATCCGTTCGGCATTGGGCGACATGCTGGCAGCCGTAATGTTTTTCGATATATCCTTGCTCAATTCCTTCCGGCTATCGTTAAAGTCTTCGGCAATACGGATAGTAACTTTCTCGGCCTTACGGGTTTTAATATCAAATTTATAAATATAGCCGCCATTTTCAAATACAATATAGTCTTTGTTGTTTGTCGGGAATTTTATATCGAATTCTTTAAAGTCGGTTACTTTCTCTGTTTGCTGCGTTTTGGTGTTATACACAAACAAATTCATTGTCCGGTCCCTGTCCGATATAAAAAATATTTCGTCGTTTATCCACATCGGGATAATATCCTGAGCCTTGTTATTGGTTATATTAATTGTTTTACGTGTAGTAAAGTCGTGAATCCAGATATCATCGGCCATACCTCCTTCATAATATTTCCATGTACGGAACTCGCGGAAAACACGGTTGTACGCTAATTTTTTACCATCGGCCGAATATGAGCAGAATCCGCCTTCGGGTAAGGGAATCTGTTCTGACAAACCGCCGTTTTTTGCCACACTGAACAAATGTCCGCGAAAGCCGAACGTTTGTTTACGCGAGCGATAAACAATATTTTCACCATCGGGCGTCCATGCCATTACAATATTATTAGGCCCCATCCTGTCCGATACATCATCTCGGTCTAATGTTGCTGTATAGCTAAGCCTCTGTGGCACACCCCCGGTTGTCGGCATTGTAAATACCTCAGTATTGCCATCGTACTGGCCAGTAAAAGCAATGGTTTTTCCATCGGGCGAGAAATGAGGGAACATCTCAAACCCGGCATGCGATGTTAGTTTGCGGGCTATACCGCCGTTTATAGCTACGGTGTATATGTCGCCGGCATAGGTAAAGGCGATAATTTCACCGTTTGTAGCCGGAAAACGTAATAAACGGGCTTCATTCTGTGCTAACGACATGAAAGAAAGTCCCAGTAACACAACTAAAAGTGATAGCTTTTTCATACTTATTAAGGTGAGTTAAATAATTATAATTAAGATGCTGCAATTTACGAAAAAAATATATTGAAAAAGCTTTTATTCGTATGTTTTATTTCCATCCGGATAAAAATCTTTGTTTATTTAATTTTTCAGCCTATATTTGTACCAAATATATAATAGTATTATCCATCACTCTTTATTCTGAAAACTGTTTTATCAATTTTGGCTGTGCTATGTACATAGTCATGTTATTTTTTAGCCGGTAATGAAACGTTTGTCAATCCTCATAATTTTCATAATCTTTTCATATACACTTTTTGCCCAAAACGAAATCAAGTATTCGCGTTATTACATCAGTAATAAAAAAATCAGAGCGTTAATAGATGAGAATATCATTATTTCCCCAAGGTTGCAAATGATTGATTTCAATGCTTTGGCGAAGGCGCCTGTTGATACGATTCCGTATAGAACCATGTTAAAGACTAAAGAAGTGGCAATTAAAGAAACTTATAGCCACTGGCGGTTTGGTATTACCGGTGGATATGGGCTGCGTATTGCACCGATACCGTCAAAACTTAGCGAGGATGTTATAAAACGCAAAAAAAATTTGCGAAACGGCTTTTATGTAGGCACCGATGCCGGACACTATGTGAGCGAAAACTTGGGATTTGGAGTAAAATATAATTTTTTCAGGGCTTCGAGCAGTATCGATAATTTTTCAGGATCGTTGCCCTATTATGAAAATTTTACCGGTAAAATAACCGACAAGGTTAATGTACACTATTTTGCACCCTCTTTTATGTTGCGTTCGGTATCACGTAATAAAAAAATACATGCAAATTGCGACATCTCGATAGGATATACAACATACACTAATAACAACACGTTAAACGATAAAAAATATAAAATTAAAGGCGGTAATATAGGTTTTTCATCCACTGTAGGGACTGATTTTTTAGTTAGCTCCGATTTTGCTATCGGCTTAACATTGAGCATTGTTGCCGCATCAATTAAAAGTTTTAAAATTGATGGTGTTAAATATAGCCTTAATGACGATAATATTGAAAACCTGTCGCGTATAACTTTCGGGCTGGCTTTCAGATTGTATAAATAGGCTTAGTAGAATAATCAAAAACTAAAACTATTAGCTAAAGAATGTATAGATTGTTAATTTGTTAATGGTGATAAGCTTCCCCTACCCCTCCCTAAAAAGGGACCTATCGTGTATCGTGATATTTGATACCTGATACCTGATGTTAAATAAGCAATTTTAGTCTTCAAGGAGCAACAATCTCATATAATTCAGGGCATTTGCCGCCGCCCTTGTAATATTTCCGGCCCTATCGGATGTAAGCATTTGTGAATAACTCGCTACTTTTTTGGGGCTTGCCACAGCAAACCAGCATAAACCAATGGGTTTTTCGAATGTTCCGCCTCCGGGGCCTGCAATGCCGCTGGTTGCTATTGCATAATCGGCATTCAATACGCGTTTTGCCCCCAAAGCCATTTCTTCAACCGTCTGCCGACTTACAGTACCAAATTGCTCAAGGGTAGTTTGCTTAACCTCTAAAATATTCATTTTAGCTTCGTTGGAATAGGATACTATTCCACCTTTAAAATACTCGGAGCTTCCCGGAATTAAAGTTATTAAATGCGACACCCGCCCACCGGTACACGATTCGGCGGTGGCAATACTTGCTTTTTTAGCTGTCAGTAATTTCCCGATAACGCTTGCCAAACTGTCGGGTTCGTAGCCATATACAGCATTGCCTAAACGAGGAATCAGTTTACCAAACTCCTCGTCTACCTGTTGGTTCAATAAGTCTTTATTATCCCCGGTTGCTGATAAACGCAATTTAATTCCTGAACTTATTTCGGGCAAATAGGCCAGTTTTATATGTATGGGCAAAGCGCCTTCCCAATCTTCGATTTGTTCGGCTAATAACGATTCTGGAATTCCGTATGTCATCAACGACTTGTGGTAAATTGCCGATTGCCCGGTTTTGGCAAATAAAAGCTCGACTACCTTCGGCAACATAGCTTCCATTTCATAGGGTACTCCTGGCATCGACACATATATTTTGCCGTTTTGTTCGAAATACATGCCCGGTGCAGTTCCGCAAGTATTAAAAATAACTGTGGCATTTTCGGGAACTTCAGCTTGTAGCCTGTTAAGCTCGGTAATCGCAATACCCCGCTTGGTAAATATATCTGTAATATAATCCAGCGTAGGCTGATGCACAAGCATTTTACCTATGCCGAAATATCGGGCTAATGTTTTCTTTGTAATATCGTCTTTGGTTGGGCCTAAACCTCCGGTTATCAAAATTATATCAGCACGTTGAGATGCTTCGTCCAAAGCTTTTAAAATATGTCCGGCATTATCCGATACCGATGATATTTGATATACGTTAATCCCTGCACTATTCAAATGTTTGGCAATCCAGGCCGAATTAGTATCTACTAACTGTCCTATTAATATTTCATCACCAATAGTAATAATTTCTGCGTTAACCATAAAATTCACTCGATAAAAAATGTGCGCAAATTTAGCATTTTGTTTTATACCGGAAATAATAAGTATTTTAGATTTTTCAACAGGACAAACAATAAAGTATTAAATTATTCATATACAGCAATATATATAATTATTGAAAAATATAAATTCATGCGTTTACCCTAATTTTCAATGATTTATCATATAGTTGCATGCTTCTGATACTGATCGATTTAAAGCAAAATTATTTATGTTCAAAATATTATCTTTTTAAATAATAATATCCAATCTTTACTACGATTGTCATCATGAACGAAATTAATATTCTGTTTATGCTGTACTCAATGATAACAAATTGATGATGGTTTTGTATAAGTAGTTAGTAGTATTTATAAAATTATAAAATGCTTATTGTGTAATAATTAAAACAATATTCAATTTACAATACTTATGATAAGCTCTTTTACTATCTTTACAGCCTAATTTAATAGTGGATATATGAAAATTGCATTACTCGGCTACGGCAAAATGGGCAAGGAAATTGAGAAAATTGCACATAAACGCGGACATGAAATTGTTATTATTATTGACAAAGATAATCAGGATGATATAAAATCGGAAACTTTTTTATCGGCGCAAATGGCTATCGAGTTCACAACCCCCGAAACGGCATTTGATAATATTTCAACATGCTTATTATCAAGTGTGCCTGTTGTTTCTGGCACAACCGGTTGGCTAAGCAGGTATGACGAAATAAAAGCCCTTTGCGAAAAACAGCAATGCGCATTTTTTTATGCATCGAATTATAGCCTGGGGGTAAACATTTTTTTCCACATTAACCGTGAACTGGCACGAATTATGGAACATTACGCCGATTACAATGTAAGCATGGAAGAAATACACCATATCCAGAAAAAAGATTCGCCAAGCGGTACTGCCATTAGCCTTGCAAATGATATTATAAGTTTGATTAGCAGAAAATTATTATGGATTAATGAAAGTAATTCTAAAGATGATGAAATTGCAATAAACTCCATTCGTGAAGGCACTGTTCCGGGTACGCACACTGTTGTTTATGAGTCGGAGGCCGATATTATTTCAATCGAACATCGGGCTAAAAATCGTAAAGGCTTGGCTTTGGGGGTAATTATTGCCGCCGAATTTCTAATAAATAAAAAGGGCATTTATACAATGGATGATGTTTTAGGCATCTCAAACAAATAAATTTATATATTTTTGTATCAAATACACACATTTTATGGAAAAAGTCAAACAAATTATTAAAAATAAATGGTTTAAATTTTCAGTTGCCGCTATCTTCTATCTTGCATGGGTTATATGGCTGCAAAGTTGGTGGTGGTTACTGGGTTTGATTGTTATTTTCGATATTTACATTACTAAAAAAGTTAAATGGGCTTTTTGGAAAAAAAGATATAAAGAGGGTGAAAAACGAAATACGTGGCTCGACTGGCTCGATGCTGCCATATTTGCACTGATTGCCGCTACATTTATCCGCATATTTTTTATCGAGGCATATGTAATTCCCACACCATCAATGGAAAAATCATTGCTGGTAGGCGATTATCTTTTTGTAAGCAAAATTGCGTATGGCCCTAAAATGCCCAATACTCCTTTATCGTTACCTTTGGTACATAATCAGATAAGCTTGTTCGGCAAACAGCTGAAACCGTATTCGGAGTTAATCAAATCCGATTATAAACGTATAAAAGGCTTTGGGCATGTAAAACGTAATGATATTGTGGTGTTTAATTTCCCTAATGGCGATACGGTTATTAAACAAATGCCCAATGAGGATTATCATAGACAGGTACGTTTTTATGGCAGAGAGAGGATATTGCAAACCCAGGATATTATTGTCCGTCCGGTAGATAAAAAAGATAATTATGTAAAACGTTGTGTGGGCTTACCTGACGATTCGCTTGAGGTACGGCACGGTGTTGTACATATTAACGGACAGGCGGAAAATCCTGTACCCGGCATACAATACCGGTATAAGGTAGCAACCAAAGGCACTGAAATTAACTCGTTGATAATGGATAAAATCGGGGTATCATTGGTTGACAGGGATTACGATTCGTATTCATCGTCGTACCCAGAATTACCGTTAACTGCCGAAATGGATAAACAAATTGAGGCTTTGGGAAATGTAATATCCGTAACCCGTAATGAAACCCCTGCCGAAAGCGGAAGCCCGTTGGTAATCTTCCCGTTTGATAAACGCTATGCATGGAGCGAAGATAATTTCGGTCCCCTGTGGATACCCCGGAAAGGAGCTACCATTAATCTGACCGTTGATAATTTACCGTTGTATGCACGAATTATTACCGCATACGAAAACAACAATTTGCGGGTTCAGGACAGTACAATTTACATAAATGAACAACCCGTCGTATCGTACACATTTAAAATGGATTACTATTTTATGATGGGTGATAACCGTAATAATTCGGCCGATTCGCGTTTCTGGGGATTTGTACCTGAAGACCATATTGTCGGGAAAGCTTCATTCACATGGTTTTCATCTGATAAGGACAAATCGTTCCCCAAAAATATCAGGTGGAACCGCATGTTTAAAAGGATAAAATAGCAAGAGCTATATTGGATATGGATTTAAAGAGCAAGTATTAAATACTTTACGAATTGAAAATGGTATCACGTATCAAGACATACGATACACGAATTTTTTAATTTCTATAGGTTAATACCTCGAAGGTTTGCTTCGTAGAATATATATCATTGTTATGAGAGTTAATGTATCCATAAAAGCCATAATGTTTCGGTTCTATTATACCATTATCTTAGTCCTGCACAATACCACAGCATAGTACTCGGCTATTCAGTATACCTGAACTGGAATGAAATATGTATAATCTTCTCATTTCACTATGACATTAGTATTATAGAAGAAGGAATAGATAAAGAACATGTTCATTATTTGATAGAAAACATTCCTACTTTTTGTAAGGTTAAAATACTACAGTTGGTCAGGAGTATTACCGCCAAAGAAGTTTTTCGTCTGCATTCCGAAGTCAAGAAAGTCTTTTGGAGCGATTTTTATGAGACTACAGTTTGTCGTCATGGCGATGTGTCAACAATACAATTATATGTTCAGAGGCAATACGGAGAATAAGGATACAAAAGTCTTCATAGTCAATAGTTAAGCTTGTTTTAATACCTCGTAGCTCTGCTGCAAAGTAGCTTATTGACATATATCAATATGAATCAAGTTATTGAAGTGAAAAATAAAAAATACTGGATTAGCTATGGCGAGCTCGCAAAGTTCGTCACAGCTAATCCAATGTAAAATATAATTTCATGCGTTTGCCCTGTAAAATCTATATAAGCTGTTTCACATCAATAAACAAATCATTAACTTTGCGGTTTATTTAGGAATATGGCGAAAAAGAAAAAAGCATCACAGGAGACAAAATCGAAAGGAACTAACGACAACCGCAAAAAGTTTATTATAGGCTTGTTGCTGCTAGGCTTTGCTTTATTTTTGTCTATTTCGTTTATTTCCTATTGCTTTACATGGCAAAACGATCAAAGTTTATTGAACTCCCCAAACTTCAGCGATCCCAACCTAAATGCCTATAATAAAGGTGGTAAAATAGGTTACTGGATAGCTGCCGAGTTAGTTGGCCACTATTTCGGTTTAGGTGCATTTGGTATACCGCTTATTATCATCTTAATAGGTCTTCAGCTACTCAAATATAAGTCTGTAACTTTCACTAAAAGTATTTTGGCTATTATCTTTGGGTCTATACTATTATCGGTAGTCTCGTCTTATATATTTTCATTTTTCGGCAACACCCGTACATGGCTGGGCAATGGTTTGGGTGGTATACACGGCTTTTATGTAAACCGGTGGCTGGTATCGAACCTAGGCGGGTTGGGTACCGCAATATCCCTCGTTATATTGATTATAGCCTATTCAATATTTCTGAATAAAAATACCATTTTTGCATTAAAACGTTTATTCTTTGCTTCAATTGAATTTATAAAAAAGCTGATTAGCAAAGCTATAAAATATATTTTCGCTAAAACTAAAAGGCCGGATAAGCAGCCTGTAGATCAAACGGAAAATAACAAAGAAGAACGAAGAGAGAAAGATAACGATAATGACGACGACATTATAGACCTTACGAACGAAATAACAGTTCGTGAAGAAGAACAGGATGATCCGGGAGAAAGCGATTTTACGGTCATACGCAATCCAGATGAAGATGAGACGGTCAATCCCTCCAAAATAAAGCATGATATTGAAATAGAGGTAGACGGAGGCAAACAGGCATTACTTGATGATACACTACCCGATTATATGCTTGAAGGCAGTGAAATATACGACCCTACACGCGACTTATTGGGCTACATGCGCCCGCCTGTCGATTTGTTGGAAGATTACAAAACTCGCGATGCCAAAGTAAGCAATGCCGAATTGGAAAAGAATAAAGACAAAATTGTATCGACACTTAATAATTATAAAATAGGTATTGATAAAATTATTGCCACAATAGGCCCTACGGTTACTTTATACGAAATTGTACCGAAAGCAGGTGTACGGATATCCTCAATCCGCCGATTGGAAGATGATATTGCCTTAAGCCTTGCCGCTTTAGGTATCCGCATTATAGCACCTATCCCCGGTAAAGGCACTGTAGGTATCGAGGTTCCGAACGAAAAACCCGATATCGTGTCGATGCAATCGATTATTAAATCAGCTAAATTTCAGGAGGCAAAGTACGATTTGCCTGTTGCATTGGGTAAAACCATATCGAACGAGACCTATGTTTTCGACCTTGCCAAAATGCCACACTTGTTGGTTGCCGGGGCAACCGGGCAAGGTAAATCGGTGGGGCTGAATGCTATTTTAACATCGTTACTGTATAAAAAGCATCCGGCGGAACTTAAAATTGTAATGGTTGATCCTAAAAAGGTAGAATTAACACCCTATGAAAAAATCGAAAAGCATTTTCTGGCTAAAATGCCCGACAGCAACGAAGCCATTATTACCGATACCCAGAAAGTGATATACACGCTTAAATCGTTGTGTATTGAGATGGATAACCGCTATGATTTGCTTAAGGCCGCCGGAGTACGTAACGTAAAGGAATACAATGAAAAATTTGTAAACCGCAGGTTGAACCCATTAAAAGGGCATAGGTATATGCCGTATATCGTGGTGGTTATTGATGAATTTGCTGATATGATTATGACGGCAGGGCGAGAAATTGAGGAACCTATTGCCCGTTTAGCCCAGTTAGCTCGTGCCATTGGTATACACCTGATAATTGCTACGCAACGCCCTACAACTAATATTATTACCGGTTTGATAAAGGCAAACTTCCCTGCCCGCATCGCTTTCAGGGTAACCAGTATGATCGACTCACGTACAATTCTCGATTCTCCGGGGGCCAATCAACTTATCGGTCGAGGAGATATGCTTGTATCAACAGGTAGTGATTTAATCCGTGTTCAATGCGCTTTTGTCGATACGCCTGAAGTTGATAAAATTACAGACTTTATTGGTAAACAGCCCGGCTATGCTGAAGCCTACGAATTGCCGGAATATGTGAGCGAAAACGGGGACGGCGATACCATAAAAAATGTTGATCTGAAAAAACGCGATGATATGTTTGAGGAAGCCGCCCGTATGGTTGTCCAGTATCAACAGGGTTCAACGTCATTATTACAGCGTAAACTTGAGCTTGGGTATAATCGTGCTGGACGTATCATGGACCAACTGGAGGCGGCAGGGATTGTAGGCCCATCGGAAGGGAGTAAAGCCCGCCAGGTACACATTTGTGATTTTAAAGAATTGGATGTCCTTTTAGAAAGGTTAAGGGGCTTATAGATCGGTTCCCGTTCTTATAATGGCATGTTTATTGTTTATTGATCATTCAAAAATACTAAAAGAATTCATTGCTATATCTTGTCATTGCCTTTGGCGAGCTCGCGAGCTCGGTTCTGAGTGAAACGAAGAATATTTTTCTCGTTTAACTACAAGATGCTTTACTGATGTTCAGCATGACAAAATATAGCATTAGTTATTGTCAATTACTTAAAATAGCAACTGATGAAAAAACTTATCTTTTTATTAAGTATATTAATTCCCGTTTTTGCATTTGGGCAGAGTGAAAGTAAAAAAGCTACGGACATATTGAAAAAGCTGGAGAAAAAAGTTGATTCGTACAAGTCTTTGTATATCGAATATAATATACTTGTTGAAAACCAGCAACTGAAAACTCAGGAACGGCAGGAGGGTAAAGTTACGGCTCAAAAAAACAAATTCCAAATAGTAGCCAATAAAGAACTAGAGGTTTATTGCGATGGTAAAACCAAATGGACATACATGAAAGATGTGCAGGAGATTAATATACAAAATGTTGACTCTGATGCTGACGATATTTTCAGCGATCCGGTAAAATTTCTTACCGGACAACGCAAAGATTTTAAATACTATTACAAAGGCTTAGTGCAGGAAGACGGTAAAACATATACTGAAATTGATTATTATCCTAAAAACATTAAAGCCCCGTACTCATACATCCGTTTACATGTCAATGAGGATACTCTTATGCCTTACAGTATAAAATACCACAGCCGAGATGGCGTGCATTACACTATCCGTTTAAAAATCTATTTGCCAGATGTTGATGTATCCAATGTCAATTTTACGTTTGACCCTTCAAAATATCCCAACATTGAAGTAGTTGATTTACGATAAATAAGAATAAACGTATATCCTCCTATATACGTAAAATAATTTTTATGATTTACAGCCTCCATTATTAGCCGGTCAAAGATTTCGTTATCGAAGTATCTCCGGTTGAATTTGTAAGAGAATTCGTTGAATTAGGATTGTAAGAACTCTTCCTTTATATCGTGATAATTTACAAGCAAGCTATGGCTATGCGAAACCCAAGGCAAAACTCTCTTGTTCGCCTCTTATCCTTAATTTTAATGGGATTGTACTCCACCTTTTTCTCTTCCGGAATCTCGATCGCGAAAAAGCCTCCGTCGAGTTTTATTTTCTCGCAAAACGTATACGAATCGTTTCCTTATCTTGTGAACCATATGCCATACGGACTGATTGCGCTTATGTCCGAGCTGTCGTTGTATTTCATTGCTCTAAAATCATTTCTTGGTAGACGAAAGCAAATGAAAACCAAAAACCAATAACAAAAAGGAAGTTTAGATTTGTGTATCATCCTGCCGCTTTGCAGCGAAGTACGAAAACCGCAAGACTTGCATTCAAAAGAGGGTGTCCAAAAAGTTTTGGATACCCTTTTTTATTGCCTTATTTTTCACTATATTTAAGTCATAAATCAAGGACACTCATTACTTTATGGGCAAGATATCATGGAAGCCCAATAACCAAGGTCAAGGTGTTCTTTTTCCGGTAAGCATAGATAGCAAAATCCCCGAAGATCACCCCGTTCGCTTAGTCAA
>JAISFN010000116.1 GCA_031263585.1 Prevotellaceae bacterium
ACTTCTATATACTCGTATTCCCTTACAGAAGCTTTAAAGATTTTTTGATTGGATGTTGGAATTGTGTTTTCTTGATCGTTCAGAAGTTCTTCGTAGAGCTTTTCTCCGGGGCGGAGGCCTGTATACTCGATTTTGATATCTTTATCTACTTCAAGGCCGGCTAATTCTATCATACGTTTGGCTAAGTCGGCAATTTTGACGGGAATTCCCATGTCGAAAATATAAATTTCATTGCCTTTTCCTATTGTTCCTGCTTCCAGAACAAGGCGACAGGCTTCCGGGATCGTCATGAAATAACGGATAATATCTTTATGGGTAACCGTCAATGGGCCTCCTTTGGCTAATTGTTCGCGGAAGCGGGGTATGACCGATCCGTTGCTTCCCAATACATTACCAAAACGGGTGGTGACAAAACGGGTTTTTCCTTCGTGCTCTCCTTTACTTATGGCTATTCCTAAACTTTGCACATAGATTTCCGCCAATCGTTTGGATGCTCCCATTACATTGGTTGGATTGACTGCTTTGTCTGTGGATATCATAACGAATTTTTCCACGCCGTATTTAACGGCCATATCAGCCACAATACGAGTACCTTGCACATTTGTTAAAACCGCCTCGCAAGGATTTTCTTCCATCAACGGCACATGTTTATAGGCTGCCGCATGAAAAACGACCTCAGGATGGAATCGTTTGAATACGCTTTCTACACGCCCCGGCATCCGGACATCGCCCATGATGGGCATAAACGACATATCTGTATAATTCTCTTCCAATTCCAACCGAAGGTTGTGCATGGGCGTTTCCGCGCTATCAAAAAGGATTAACTGCCTGACACCGAATGAACATATTTGCCGGCACAATTCGCTTCCTATCGAACCGGCAGCGCCGGTTACCAATACTGTTTTATCACGGAGCGAAGCGGCTATGTCTGTCAGATTGATCATTATTTCTTCCCGGTTCAATAAATCTTCAATCCGCACTTCCGGTAGGTTTATGTAATTTATTTTCCCACTTTCTATTTCATTGATGGATGGAGCCAATAGCATTTTCACCCGTTTCTTTTCACAAAAACGAACAAAGCGTTCGTCTTCATATTTAACGGAACGATAATCGGGGAATAATATAGCTTTAACATACAGGCTGTCTACGAGCCTGTTAAAGGCTTCCTGCGTTTCAATGGAATACACGCGGTATCCGCTAATACGGATTGATCTGTTTTTCCCGTTTGTCAGGCAACCGACGATGCGGTAATTCCCTTTTATATTTTGTAAGGAGGAAGTCAGTAAGTCCACAGAAGAAGCCTCCGTCCCACAAATCAGCAAGTTATCGCTGTTCGAAAATGTTTTATCCTTGATATAGTTATAGGAAAGGATCAATATAACCCGGAAAGTGGTCAGAATAAAATAGGTTCCGCATAAATCGATCAGCAATTCCAGAAAGACTCCTTTGGGGGTTGTCCATTTGGGAATAAACAACTCTATCAATAAAAACAGAATAACCACTTTAACAAAAGTGGCCGAAGCAATCCGTCCCGACTCAACAAACGCTGAATGACGAATAACATTTTTATATGTTTGCAAACCCAGGAAACTTAGAATGCTGCCTGCAATAGAGAATGAAAAAAGCAGTAAGATGGTGAAGAAAGAAGTATCACTGTGACTTGTAAAATAGCAGGTAAACCCAAAAGCTATACCGGTAGCTGTTGTAGATAACAGTACATCTATAATAAAAATGACCCAACGGTTAATATACTTAACATGAGACAGATTAGTCAATAGATTCTTTATCCCCATTTAGTCAAGTTTATTAACAGTTAGTTTTTTCTTACGGGAAAACAATAAAATAGAAGGGAGGATAAAAGCAGCAACACAAACGGCTAACAAAAAACTCCCAAACAGGAACAATAATAATTGCATATATAAAATTTAATCAGGTTTAAATACACACGAAGGTTCGTCAGTCCCAAATAAGTAGGAGTACCAACACACAAAAAAGTCTTTTATCTCACTTTTTATACTAACATATAAAAGTAAAAAGTTTATGACTTTTAATTCACGGGGCAAATTTAGTAAATTTATCCATATTACAAGTTTTTTCCATAGAAAACTTGTAATATGAATAAGAAAGAATACGGGAGGCCGCCTTTTGAGGAGATTCGTGCTCCTTTGAAATTGATAGGATGAGCCCTGTCTCAAGAGGTCCGTACCTTTTTTCAGAAAGGTCTGGACCTTTTCAAAAAAAGGTACGGACCTTTCTGAAAAAAGGTAGGCATGAATTTTTTAACATTATAAACCAGCGTTCGGGATAATCGTATCCGTCTGAAATAATGCTTATTACGCTTTAACTGCAAAAAGTCCTGAATCAAACAGCGCTAACTTTGTTGTTGACGGTGGAATTGATTTACTCAAGTTTCCCACCCTTCATTTAACTTTATTTCAGTTGATTTTTTCTTTGGAAGGTTGACCGCATCAAGGTCTTAACACGGGTTTAAAGAATGTTAATCATATAGCGGGGCTGTTTTTATGTCGATGCCCGAGGAGTAGTGCGTCTGATTCCATAG
>JAISFN010000120.1 GCA_031263585.1 Prevotellaceae bacterium
CCGGTATCAAAAGCAATATGAAAAATCGCCTGAAGACTGTCAGGGATAGAATGCTTCTCAGGAAACGCTCTGTTATTGAAACAATGAACGACGAATTGAAAAACATCTGCGAAATTGTACATTCGAGTCATCGCAGTCCGGCAAACTTTCTGATAAACCTGTTTACAGGGCTGGCGGCATACAGTTTCATTGAGAAAAAACCTGCTATAAAATTTGATTGTTCCCAGCCAACCGGACAACTGGAATTATTTTATTAAACAATCTGATACTCTTTCGATTTACAAATAAAAGCCGACTCGTAAAAAATCCTGGCTAAACTTTTGCAGCTCTATATTTGGTGAATTTATGTTGAATTTATTGGATTGATTATATCGAGCTCAGGTTATTGATTGGCAATATTCTGAAAACGAGTACAAAAGGCATTTTTATAAACAAAAAACAAGATGCGCAACAGCCTCAAAACTACTTTTATTGTATGAGCTCTGACAGGGTAATTTTTATCCACGGTTTTGAAAAAATAAGAGTTTTCAGCCGAACACTATATAATCTTCTTTATCTAAAATCATAAGCCCGTCAATTTCTTCTTTTTGTTTATCGAATAGCGCCTAATCGCGAAAGATCTTTAATGATAAGCGAACCCGTTTCCAGCTATAGCCTAGTAACTTTTAAAAAGTTCTGTAAAGTTAATTTGCAGAATTTTATATGATATTTTTCATCTAAAAAATGCAGTATCGGGTTCAAATTCTGGCTATGTTCTTCAGCATATCTTTAATTTATTCTTTTACAGCAGCCAGCTTAATTTTGGCTCTATGGCCTTGAGCTATACTTAAAATAGTATAGTTATCTGCTCCGTGAGTTGATTCCCATGCGTTATGTAAATGGTAAAGTGTGGTACGCTCCACTTTAGCTATTGAATAAGCCGATTTCATAAAGTGGTTGTCATTAGACTGCCGTAAGCTTAAGCTACGTCTGCGAACAATAGCTTTGTCGCTGGTTTTGTACAAATATTCCAATTTTTCCTTTTCGGCTTCTGTTAATTTTACAACTCTCATTTTTATATTTACCTGCTCTATTATTAGATATAATATACTGATATTTATTAAACTATACAATAATGTTGTAATAAATATTTTTAATTACTTAAAATCAAATATAAAATAATGATTATCAGAATGTCAATGAACTTTAAAATAAATTTAACGAAATACTAGTGATTTAAAATACTTAATGAATATCTTTGTGCACTTAATTTCTTTACAATTATGGAAATCACATTGCTGGTTATTGTCGGGATATTATTATTGGCAGTTAATGCGGTCATTATCATAGTATTTGTCGGGAAACTAAAAGGAGTAGGCGAGCTTAAACAAACACAGGAAAGTCGCTATATCGAGCTTAAAGCCTATATCAATTCAATAATAACCGATACGCAACGTATGGAATTTGCCATACGTGAAGAAATTGCCCGCAACCGGACAGAAATAAACAACTCGCTAAAAGCCAACCGAGAGGAGATATCTAATTCATTTAAGTTATTGGGTGACAGCACTAATAAAACATTAAGCGATATTGCCGCGCTCCAGAAAAGCCAACTGGATAGTTTTTCGCTTCAACTGCAAAACCTTAGCAAAACAAACGAAAGCAAACTGATCCGGATACAGGAGCAACTGGATAATAGCACTCGCGAAAGCCGTACGGAATTAGGCAATTCATTAAAAAACTTCCAGGAGTCGTTTACAAACAATGTGCGGGATTTTAACGAATTACAGAAGCAAAAATTTAATGAGCTATTGCAGAAGCAAAGCGAGCTGAATACAATAACCGAAACACGACTGAACAGCATACGTGAAACAGTCGAGGGGCGTTTGAAAAGCTTACAGGATGAAAACATCAAAAAACTTGACGAAATGCGAGCTACAGTTGATGAAAAACTGCAATCGACTGTTGAAAAGCGATTTAACGAATCGTTTAAAATGATAAGCGAACGGCTTGAACAGGTGCATAAGGGACTGGGTGAGATGCAGAATTTGGCATCGGGTGTGGGCGATTTAAAAAAGGTGCTAAGCAATGTCAAAACACGGGGAACTTTGGGTGAAATCCAACTGGGAACCATACTCGAACAGTTTTTATCGCCCGAGCAATACGAGCGCAATGCCACGGTAAAACAGGGATCGCTGGAGCGTGTGGAGTTTGCCATTAAACTACCTGGTAGGAACGAAAACGACAAACCGGTACTGCTACCTATCGACTCCAAATTCCCGCTGGAAGATTATCAACGGCTTATCGAAGCGTACGACAGCACGCCGGGCGAAATTGAGGGGATATTGAAACAGTTTGAAAATGCCGTTAAAAAGAATGCCAGGGATATCCGCGACAAATACATCAACCCGCCCCTTACATCGGACTTTGCCATTATGTTTGTGCCTACCGAAGGATTATATGCCGAAATTTTACGTCGCACCGGATTGTTCGAAACCTTACAGCGCGACTATAAAATTATAGTTGTAGGGCCGTCGAACTTAGTGGCTTTTCTCAGCAGTCTGCAAATGGGTTTTCGTACATTGGCTATCGAAAAACGTTCGAGCGAAGTATGGGGTATTTTAGGCATTATAAAAAACCAGTTCGGTAAATTCGGCGATATTCTGGCAAAAACCAAAAGAAAGCTTACCGAAGCCACCAATGTCATCGACCAAGCCGAATTGCGCTCCCGCGTTATCGAGGGCAAATTAAGGAAAGTGGAAAAATTGCCTGCCCAGGATGCTTCGATGCTTTTAGGCGATGACCTTGAAACCGAGCCCGATGATAATAATGGGAAAGAAATAGACAGCCAAAACCGCTTATTATTTGACGAATAACTCCGTTGCCCGTTTAAATATACCCTGTGTATAAGCTATTGCCATTCCGTAGTTTGTAACTAATACGCCTGCTCCAATTACAGGTTTTAACCTGTTGAGCAACTGCCTGTGTGTAACCATACATCCGCCGCATTGTATGGCCAGGGCATAATCGGTAACCGGCCGTGTGAGCATATCAAGCCCTTGTACCATGTCAAACTCAAGCTGTTTTCCTGTAAATTTACGTATCCATGCGGGTATTTTTTCGCGTCCTATATCGTCGCACGAGCTTTGATGCGAACAGTTTTCGAGCATAAGCACCCTGTCGCCGTCTTTTAATTCCGATATTTTATGTACACCTTGCAAGTACGTTTCAAAATTCCCTTTCATCCGAGCCATTAATATACTAAACGAAGTTAAGGAAATATCCTTGGGTATAAGCTCATTTGCCTGTTTAAAAATCTGGCTGTCGGTAACTGCCAGAGCAGGCTTTATCCGGCTTGCCTCCAGAAAGCGGGAAACCTCATTTTCTTTTAAAACAATAGCCACTGCATTGTTATCAAGTATATCGCGTATGGCCGTAACCTGCGGCAATATCAGGCGTCCCTGCGGAGCTTCATTATCGATGGGCGTTATAAGCAGTACTATATCGCCTTGTTTCAGTAAATCGCCCAGCAATGTCAGGGTGTTTTGCTGCGGTAATTGCTTTTTTATAAACCCGATCAAAATATCTCTATCCTGTTCATTTTTCGTACTGATAAAAATGTGGGGTAAAGGTTGATTTATTTTATCTTTTGCATTCGCCGGATATAAATCCGACTTATTATACACTAGAATAAACGAAACGTCCACTTTTTTTAAAGCCGATATTAAATCGTTTTCATAATGGCCTAAGTCGATATCATCGGTTACTATAATGGCAAAGTCGATAGTATTAATGGTATCGTTAGTTTTAACGATACGTGCCTGCCCCAATTCGCTCTCATCGTCAATTCCGGCGGTATCGATAAAAATTACAGGGCCAATACCTAATATCTCGAACGAGCGTTTCACAGGGTCGGTAGTAGTGCCTTTTTGCTCTGATACAATAGCAACCTGCTGTCCTGTTAAAAAGTTTATCAACGAGCTTTTACCCACATTACGCCGCCCATAAATACCGATATGTAATTTGTTTTCTTTTGCCATTAAATTATCTATTATTCAACTTATTGATAATTTCTTTACCTAAAATTCGTGTGTGTTTTAATTTATCTTTTTTATTATATTTAATTTATCTTTTTTATTATAAAGGTTGATCTCTAATTTATTATCTGAATTTATTCTCCTTAAAACAGGCTTTATCGCTACTTTTAACAGTTCATCATTTTCATCAAACAAGCGAATCATATCATTTGAAAACCGTTTTATTACATATGCCTTTCCACCAATTGACTCATGGGCAATATCTTTTACATCCGAACCATTATAACTAAAATTTTTCCGCTCCTCTTTGTTATCAGATAATCTATAAATGATTTTAGTATAAACCATGCATTCGGATCTATTGGCTCTAGCTTAGCATTATGCTCATACTTTATGAGTTGCCGTAAAATAGCCTCGATTGAATTTTCATTATCGTTGTGATTGACCCACTTTAACCAACGGATATTATTATTCTCTTCGATAAGGGATTTATAAAAATTCGCGAAAACATTTTCATCGGGAGTTATTAATA
Source organism: Prevotellaceae bacterium (assembly GCA_031263585.1). Taxonomy (GTDB): domain Bacteria; phylum Bacteroidota; class Bacteroidia; order Bacteroidales; family UBA932; genus JAISFN01. The sequence continues at coordinate 4,549 of JAISFN010000120.1, forward strand.
CCGAATAAACAAGCTTATCTTCTGCATAATCTTAATATTGTTTAAAATAATCAAGTTGTTTTTCTACCTGTCTTAATGAATTTTTCAATTCATTGGTCATGTCAAATAAATAGCTGATAAATGAAGTTATATTCGTTTCCGATATTTTTCCATTTCCTACCAATAATGCCTTAAATATGTTCATGTGTATTAGCTACTAATAAGCATCATTGAAACAGCGGATTGGCATATGCCATTACATCCTTATCCGTAATTACCTTATCGCTCAAAATAATAAGCCGTTCAATTACATTGCGGAACTCGCGGATATTACCTGTCCAGCTGTGCTTTTGCAATTCCTCTATTGCTTTAAGTGTGATTTCCCGTTTTGGCATACCGTATTCAACACAAATTTGTTCGATAAAATATTCGGCTAGCAGGGGGATATCTTCCTTTCGCTCGTCCAGCGATGGGATATGCAAAACAATAACGCTTAAGCGGTGGTAAAGGTCTTCGCGGAATGCGCCTTTCGATATTTCATTTTTCAGGTTTTTATTGGTTGCTGCAATAACACGCACATTAACAGTAATGTCCTTATCGCTTCCCACGCGTGTAACTTTATTCTCCTGCAATACGCGCAATACTTTGGCTTGTGCAGCAAGGCTCATGTCGCCTATTTCATCCAGAAATAACGTGCCACCGTCGGCCTGTTCGAATTTCCCCTTGTGTTGCTTAACCGCCGATGTAAATGAACCCTTTTCATGCCCGAACAACTCACTCTCGATAAGTTCCGATGGAATTGCGGCACAATTCACCTCGATAAACGGGGTTGCCGACCGGTTACTCTTTTCATGCAGCCACCGTGCAGCCAGCTCTTTACCCGTACCATTCGATCCTGTTATAAGTATGCGTGCTTCGGTAGGAGCCACCCGCTCGATCATATTTTTAATCTTATTAATTGCTTCCGATTCGCCGATTATCTCAAAAGTTTTCGATACCTTGCGTTGTAGTTTTTTGGTTTCTTTTACCAAAACGGTTTTATCGGTAGCATTGCGTAGTGTGATGAGTATCCTGTTTAAATCCAGTGGTTTTTCAATAAAATCGTAAGCTCCTTTTTTTATACATTCAACTGCTGTGTCGATGTTACCATGCCCCGAAATTATTATAATAGGTATTTCCGAATTAATTTCCTGTATTTTTTCCAACACTTCGATGCCGTCCATTTCGGGCATTTTTATATCACAAAAAATTATATCATAAAGTTTTTCCTTTACCATATCAAATCCCATAACACCGTTTTCGGCTGAAGCTACCTCATGTCCTTCGTATTCCAGTATCTCTTTCAGGGTATTCCGGATACTCCGTTCGTCATCAATTACCAATATTTTCATAGCAACACTCTTTATAATCGTGTATCAAATTACTAATATTCACTTAATCTTGCAATTGGCGCAAATATAACTGTATAGTATTCTCCAAACCAAAATACAACGCATCACTGATTAACGCATGCCCTATGGATACCTCCAGCAAATGAGGTACGTTTTTATAGAAATAGTTAAGATTTTCGAGACTTAAATCGTGCCCTGCATTAATACCCAAACCCAGCTTGTGGGCTTCGTTTGCCGCAGCAGCAAACGGGGCAACTGCCTGCCAGGGATTAACCGGATAATTTACCGCATAAGGCTCGGTATACAGTTCAATACGGTCAGCGCCGGTTTCTACGGCATATTGTATGTTTTCCAAATTCGTATCAACAAATATCGACGCCCTGATACCTTTTTTATGCAACTCGTCAATAATATTCCGTAAAAATTTCCTGTGTTTTTTGGTCTCCCAGCCCGAATTGGACGTTAACTGGTCAAGCGCATCGGGTACAAGTGTTACCTGGTGAGGCACAATCGATAACACCATCTCCATAAACGAATTGATGGGGTTGCCTTCGATATTAAATTCGGTGGATAGTATCGGTTTCAAATCATAAACGTCCCTGTAACGAATATGCCGCTCGTCGGGACGAGGATGTACAGTAATCCCTTGTGCCCCGAAACATTCACAATCTAAAGCCATTTTTAATAAATCAGGAACATTTCCCCCGCGCGAATTTCGCAGGGTAGCTATTTTATTGATATTTACACTCAGCTTAGTCATTACCGGTTATATTTTTAATTGTTAAATACAAAGGTATATAATTTATAAATGCGTTTTACGCCTTACATAAATCAGATACAAAATAAGCATCGTATTATACAATGCAAATAAAACACTCATTATATGATATTTAATCACAATGAATTTCGCAAAACTAAAAATGTGTCATTAGGCGGTAAATATAATAAGTCAAAATGATATATATACTGCAATTATTTCATAAAAAGTATGTTGTCATTGTAATTGCAATTTTTTTAAACAAAAACATGAGGAAATATTATGTTACCGGTAAGAAGAACAACCAATTGGATCCCAGCATTTTCAATAGTGATTATGTCAATGAACTCCTGATATTTTGCTCGCCTTAGCGGGCGAAACCCCTTAAAGGGTTTGTCAACGAACTGCTGATATATAACAATTAACCCCTAAAAAGATGATTTCCTGTAGTTTTTCTTTTTACACAAAATTATGGACAGTCCTTTTTAAGGAATAAGTTTGCTGGTTAATATAATTTCAATAGTATATTCATTGCCGTACAAACAACTGTTGGTATCGGTAATTTTATACTTAAATACTACCTTGCGGGCATCCGTATCCCCTTGGTATGTTATTCCGTAATCACCGGCAGACAGGTTCAGATAGGCTTCCCTGCCGTTGAATACCGTTGCCCCGGCATAAATATGTGGAGCCGTCGCTACTTCTACATATCGAGATACATCGCCAATCGAAGACTCTACCGGTTCGAAGACTCCGCCTGCTTCGATGCCCATTATACGGTCTAACGACAACGAAACGGCATCTTCCCAGCATACAACTACCGTTGCCGGAGGCAATCCTACCGGTGAACCCGAAATAGTTTTTATATACAAACGACCTTCGGGCGTGAAACACGTATTCTTTAATTGATATCTATAACCGTAGGTATTCGGGTAAACAAGCCCGGCGCTGTT
>JAISFN010000121.1 GCA_031263585.1 Prevotellaceae bacterium
ATCATTGCATGGTACAAGTCGTGAGCGAAGGAGGAAACGGCTTTCCGATAACGCTCTTCAAAACTGCAAGTACTCGTTTGCTCATCTATCTGTGCATACATTTTTATATACGTTGTTGAGCTTTCTTCAAATGTTCTTCGTATTTTGCTTTTGTGCCCATAAGACATAAAGGTTATAAGGGGTTGTTGTTTCGTTATATCACACAAAATTATAACCTTTTTTATCTCATTCCTGTATCTCTATAGTTTTGACAAACAAATATTTTTTGCTTACCGGAATTTTGTCGTACACCCTATTCCGGTGATATTCGTTCACTTTATCATTCTCATAGTCCAATTTTTAATTTTACGATAAATACATCAAGCAATAAGCAAATTGGTAAATTATTATTCTATAGTCTATTTATCATTATCTTCGTAATACAAAGTTTTGTCCCAGATACTTGCGGCGTACTTCTTCATCGGCTGCCAGCTCTTCGGCAGTTCCTGTACGCAGTAGATTCCCTTCGTACATTAAATAGGCACGGTCGGTAATACTCAGAGTTTCGTGTACATTGTGGTCGGATATAATTACCCCGATGTTTTTTTTCTTCAACTTCTTTACAATTGTCTGGATATCTTCAACGGCAATAGGGTCGACACCAGCAAAAGGTTCATCCAGCAAAATAAATTTCGGGTCGATAGCCAGTGCGCGGGCAATTTCGCAACGGCGGCGTTCGCCCCCCGATAACTGAATACCGTAACTTTTGCGTACGCGGTTCAATCCGAATTCTTCAAGCAATGTTTCCAACCGTTCTTTTTGCTGGGCATGGCTGTATTGGGTCATTTCAAGCACAGCCTTCAGGTTATCCGCTACCGTTAACTTACGGAATACCGATGCTTCCTGAGCTAAATACCCTACTCCGCGTTGTGCACGGCGGTAAACAGGCTCTTTGGTAATTTCAATATCATCCAGAAATATTTTACCATTGTTGGGCTTTATCAGTCCCACAATCATGTAAAACGATGTGGTTTTACCAGCTCCGTTCGGGCCGAGCAAACCTACAATCTCGCCTTGAGTAACCTTAATGGATACTCCTTTTACAACCGTACGGCTACCGTACCTTTTAACTAATCCTTCGGAATATAAACGCATAGTACTAGTGTTATGTCATTCCTCAAATGACGGATAAAGTTTCTTCATTTTGATCTGTGCATCCTCAGTGGTAACCCGCCAGTTTATTTTCGCATTATTATTGTTTCTCACCGTCGGCCTTGCTCTTAATTGATCTTAAATTTCTAGAAATCAGCGATTCTGACCCCAAGGCCTTGCTTCATTAATCCATTCAGTCCGATTTCTGCCATATTGAGACTACTGCTTTGTTTGGCTGTATTAATAAACTAAAACCTATTCCCACAGCGCTTTGGGTTTTCTGCCGAATAACTTTCATAATGTGAGTCGGGTTTGCGTGTCGCCAAATTATCCATCGCTACACCAGTATATGAATTGGCTGTTTCTTCAATGAAGTAAACCCAATCTTACCCGCTTTGACTTTCCCATACCATTCCCATGGCAAAGACCCGTTACTCATATATATCTTGAAAACCCCATTGCCGACATATGCTTATTCGTATTTCTTCTCTCTGCCGGGGTTTATCCTAATGGGCGTTTTCTTCCCCATTTAACTGTTTGAGGGATTAATCAATACTCTCAACCGAGATGTTTGGCTTTATACGGATGCTTGTATACGTCAAACATTTCTACACAATAGAACCGTTTTCAAGTGAAGGTATGACCCAAGCTCTTTTCTCCCCCTGTTTTAATTCGTTTTTTTAAAACACCGTGAACTTTTCTCCTCAAATTCCAATTCAAGCGATTTGTCTGCAAGTATGCGAAAAGACCAACGAACAAAAGCTCCCGGAGCATCGCTGCTACTTAAGGCGATGAATCTGGATTCCATAGCGCTATTTGCTTTACGCGTATAATCCGTTCCGACGGCTTATCCTCCAGCGCAGGATCAAGCCCTTATTCTACTAAGCGTTTTTTTCCGCTCAACCATCCGTTTCCCTGAATGATGAATACCCGCTCTTCCCTTGTTGCCGCTTTTGCCGTTTTCCGAAAATTCACCTTCGTCTACATTCAATAATATCAAGGAATGAACCGCTTTACCTGAGGAATGTCTTCCTCTTTTTGTCTATGGGAGGAACAATTCCCGTTCTGATGATTGTCTTCTTTCTTTGTATGCTATAGATTCTTGCTCTTAATTATTCTTTTACAACAAAAATACAAAATTATTACATTATTTTATAGGTCACATGACGCTAGTATCAATTAATACATATACATGTCGGGGCTGATGGTTATTGTGCTGAACAACTCGCCGTTTTTATCGTAATACCGGTAAACAACGGTTACCTGTCCTATACGTATTAAATCCAGACTTTCTTTTGTTTTTATATTGTGAATAAGTGTCGGCATTTGTTGCTGTTCAAAATTAATCAAATCAACAGAATCTTTGTATAACTTTGTCATGGTATAGTTGTAACTGAGTGTATTATCTCGATTGATAAAAATACTGTCGAAGTTCATGGTTTCATTCACTTGCACCGGGACAATACGATTCATTTCATTAACCATTTTTTGAATTTTATAAAATATATTTCCTTCGGCTTCGAGGTGCGCCTCGGGATAAAGCATCCGGTTAACAAAAATAAATGCAAGCGCTCCGGTAGCTAAGCCAATTACTGTGCCAATTATTTGTTTATACGTTTTGCTGGACTTCATTTATTTAAGCTTTAATAGAACCTAATGTGACAATATGCTCATTTATTAATGATTAATTATAATATGCGTATTGCGAAATGTAAATTTTATAATGAGAAAATTATCAAATTCACTCATTTACAAATTATCAAATTATAGAAGTCGCATATCGCACTACTCATATCGCATATCCGATTAAAAAATCTTTTATCTATAATAAAAATTACACAACACCCTCGCGTAAAAGGTCATGCAGGTGTATCATACCGGCATAATAACCGTTGTGCAGCACAACCAGCTGGCTGATCTCATTTTTTTCCATCAGGTTGAAGGCTTTAATCGCTTTGTCTTCATAGTCGATAGTTTTTGGATTAGCCGACATTATATCCCTGGCAATTAAGTGGTCGAAATGTTCGTTTTTCTGTAACATACGGCGCAAATCGCCATCAGTAATAATACCCTGCAACTTACTTTCGTTATCCAGTACAGCAGTAGCGCCCAGCATATTCGACGATATTTCGATAATTACAGAACGGATTTCGGCATCGAATTTTACCTGTGGTTTTTCTTTATTTAAAATATCCGACACCCTTAAATACAGCTTTTTACCTAATGATCCTCCGGGATGTACGCGGGCAAAATCTTCGGCCGAAAAACCGCGCAACTTCAACAGGCAAATTGCCAGGGCATCACCTATAACTAATTGCGCTGTAGTACTCGATGTAGGAGCCAGGTTATTAGGGCAAGCCTCGTTATCAACATAAGCATGTAATACATAATTGGCATGCCGGGCAAGGTATGAGTCGGCATTTGATACTATGGCAATAATTTTATTGCCCATGTTTTGTATCAACGGTATCAGCACTTTTATTTCGGGTGTATTGCCACTTTTCGACAAGCAAATAACCACATCATCGGGCTGGATAATTCCCAAATCGCCGTGAATTGCATCGGCTGCATGCATGAATATGGCAGGCGTGCCGGTTGAGTTTAATGTTGCTACAATTTTATTGGCAATAATAGCGCTTTTACCAATACCCGTTACAATAATCCGCCCTGTACTGTTGTAAATTAATTCAACAGTATTTTCGAAGTCGGTATCAATGAAACTGGCAAGCTTTTCGATAGCTGCCGCTTCGGTTTTGATGGTATTAATGGCCAATTGTTGTATATTTGTCATTCTCTTTTTTGGTTTAGACATTAATCTGGTATAAGTTTTGCGATTGATTATTATACCGTTGTATGCAATGCGGTATAGATGGACAACCGACCCGATAAACTATTACACAGGCAAAGTTAATGCTTTGTTTGGGTTTTAAGTATTGAAAATTGATTATTGACGATTGAAAATTGCGCTATTTATATATAAATAAATAACTTGAAATTACACAAAGGTAATAACAAATTGTTTCGATTACATATACTAAACCGCTATCAGGTTGTTATGCTGAGCGAAACGAAGCATCTCTATATTATAGATCCTTCACTTCGTACAGGGTGACAATACGACAATAGTTTGGTATCAACAAATAAGTAAATTAACAAATAACCATTATTAACTAATTGGTCTATTATCACATTTTCCGATTAATAATGACCTTTATTTAAAGGTATCAAATTTGTTTTATGGATGTATTTTTTGGGGGTATTAAAAAAAGTATTAAATTTATAATTGATAAAAGCTATGAAATTACCATTTACTGTTGGTCGTATTATATGTTAATTGATAGTTTATAATTGTATGTTGGTTATTAGTAATTTAATGATAATAAATAGTATATATAAATTTATTAATGTAAGCTATTTTAAATAGTCGAAACAAATTATTGTTGCCTTTGTGTAATTTCAAGTTATTTATATATAAATAGCGCAATTTTCAATCGTCAATAATCAGTTTTCAATACTTAGTTGAGCAAAATATCTTCTTTAAAAAATTAAAAGACTCATATTAGTTCGTTTGTAACGTATTATGAAAAATTATGGAGCAGATATATCTTTAGGGGTATATCTTAAAAAATACTTTGGTTTTGATTCGTTCAAAGGGAGTCAAGAAGTGATTATCCGTAGTGTGCTATCGGGATATGATACTTTTGTGCTGATGCCTACCGGTGGCGGGAAATCACTTTGTTATCAGCTACCTGCTTTGATAATGGAAGGAACGGCAATAATTATATCACCCCTTATTGCACTGATGAAAAATCAGGTTGATTCGATGCGCAGTTTCAGTGTTGAGGACGGGGTGGCGCATTTTTTAAATTCGTCGCTTAATAAAGCGCAGATAAACAAAGTTAAAAGCGATGTGTTGAGCGGCCGCACAAAGATGCTGTATGTTGCCCCCGAATCGTTAACAAAAGAAGAAAACGTCCTGTTTTTACAACAGTTGAAGATATCGTTTTATGCTATTGACGAAGCACATTGCATATCAGAGTGGGGACACGACTTTCGTCCAGAGTACCGCCGTATACGCCCCATTATCAGCCAAACTGGAGAGGCGCCGATTATCGCCCTCACTGCCACGGCTACCCCCAAAGTTCAACACGATATTCAAAAGAATCTTACTATGCTTGATGCCAATGTGTTTAAGTCATCATTCAATCGTGCAAATTTATATTATGAGGTTCGTCCCAAGGTAAATACCGTTAAGGAAATTATAAAACATATAAAGGCAAATGAAGGCAAGTCGGGCATTATTTATTGCCTGAGTCGGAAAAAGGTGGAAGAACTTGCCGAACTGCTGAAAGTAAACGGAATTAAAGCCTTGCCTTACCATGCAGGGATGGACTCGAATACACGCTCGGAAAACCAGGACAGGTTTTTGATGGAGGATGTAGATGTAATTGTAGCTACCATAGCGTTTGGCATGGGTATCGACAAGCCCGACGTACGTTTTGTTATCCATTATGATATACCGAAAAGCCTTGAGGGGTACTACCAGGAGACCGGGCGGGCAGGGCGTGACGGAGGAGAGGGCCAGTGTATAACTTTTTACAGCTACAAGGATATCCAGAAGCTTGAAAAATTTATGCAGGGTAAACCATTGTCCGAACAGGAAATAGGGAAACAATTGCTGCTCGAAACGGTATCATATGCCGAATCTTCGGTATGCCGACGGAAAATGTTGCTGCATTATTTTGGCGAAGAATATACCGAAGAGAATTGCGAAAATTGCGATAATTGCCTGAATCCCAAAATACAGTTCGAGGGGCAGGAGTTTATCCAGCTGATACTTGAAACCGTGCTGGCCGTTAAAGAAAAATTTAAGACCGAGCATATAGTAAATATTCTGGCAGGCATAATGAATTCGACCATAAAATCGTACCGGCATAACGAACTCGAAATGTTTGGCGAAGGGCAGGATAAAGGCGTCCGTTTTTGGAATGGTATTATCCGTCATGCGTTGGTTAATCAATTACTCGAAAAAGATATCGAAAATTATGGCCTATTGTATCTGACTGACGCAGGGCATAAGTTCCTCGAAAATCCACATTCCATCATGCTTACCCAAGACCATGAATATGAAGAGGGCGACGATGACGATAGCATTGTAGGGCCTCCAGGAGGAAAGTCGGGTGGTGCGTTCGACGAAGAATTGTTTTCGATGTTGAAAGAGCAGCGAAAAAGTTTGTCGAAAAAGCTAAACCTGCCGCCGTTCGTTATTTTCCAGGATCCTGCCTTGGAAGACATGGCCATACAATATCCGATAAGTATTGACGAGCTGAAAAATTGCCAGGGAGTGGGAGAGGGGAAAGCCCGGAAGTATGGTAAACCGTTTATCGACCTGATTAAAGTCTATGTGGAGGAAAAAGAAATTATCCGCCCGCAGGATATGGTAGTGAAATCGGTAGTTAATAAATCGGGTATCAAGGTATTTATTATCCAGAATGTGGATAAGAAACTCGACCTTGAAGATATTGCCAAGGCAAAAGACCTTGAATTTGATGATTTGCTTACGGAAATCGAGACCATTGTAAACTCAGGAACCAAGCTGAATATCGACTATTACATTAATGAAGTGCTGGATGAAGACAAGCGTGACGATATTTACGATTATTTTATGAATAAGGCCGAATCCGAGTCGATTGAAGAGGCAATCGACGAGCTTGGTATGGACTATACTGAGGAGGAAATTCGTTTGGTTCGCATAAAATTTATGTCGGAGCTGGGAAATTAAACGATATAATTGTTAATTGCATATTAATTATTAATAATTGTAAATATCGTAATAATCAAGATTATAATAGAATTTATTTGTTGGTTCGGTTGACAAAAATCTCAAATCAGCAAATAACCGGATCAACAAATCAACGTTAAAATGCAGAATTACATGCGCCCTAAAAAATCATTAGGGCAACATTTTTTAAAAGATAAGGGTATTGCACAACGCATCGTACAATCGCTTTCGCCATCATCGGTTAATGTTTTGGAAGTAGGGCCTGGTACAGGGGCGCTTACCGGTTTTTTATTACAACGCCCCGATACGAACCTTTATGCCGTTGAAGTAGACGGGGAGTCGATAGTGCATTTAAATCAATATTATCCGCAGCTTATTCCGCATTTAATTAACGATGATTTTTTGGAACTTGATTTGAGTAAGGTATTTAACGGCGAGTTGTTTTCCGCTATCGGCAATTTCCCTTATAACATATCATCGCAGATATTTTTTAAAGTTATCAAATACAAAGATAAGATACCCGAGGTGGTGGGTATGGTACAAAAGGAGGTTGCCGAGCGCATGGTGGCCGCGCATGGCAATAAAACTTACGGTATTTTAAGCGTATTGCTTCAACGCTGGTATAATATTGAATATTTATTTACGGTACACGAAAATGTATTTGTCCCACCGCCTAAAGTAAAGTCGGCCGTAGTTCGTCTTACACGTAATCAAACCATGGAAATGGACTGTAACGAGGCTTTATTTGTAAAAGTGGTGAAAACAACGTTTAATCAGCGGCGTAAAACAATTCGCAACTCGTTAAAACCGCTGTTAGAAGACAAAACTTTGGAGCATGAGTTTATGGTTATGCGTCCCGAGCAGCTTTCAATCGCCCAATTTGCCGAACTTACCCGTTGTGTGGAGCAAGTAATGAAAGAGTAGCCTCCCCAACCCATCCGAAAGAAAGGGCTTAAAGCTCTCTCTTTTGGAGAGATGGGACGTTTATTCTTTACTAATCGTCTGATATATAATAAATATAAATTACTGAAATTAGACTGTCCCCGAATTTGTCCGTCCCAGATTGCTGTGAAATTCGACCAACTTATGTTTCGCTGTACCTAAGGCTATTGACCGAATTTGTATGTTGAGACGTTTTAACGACACAGAAATCTATAACCCCAAAACTTGGACTTCCCTGTTTCCCTGATTTCCGACGCGCATAACTTCGCGAGACATCATGCAATTCCTCGATCAAATCTTCGTTTTTCCACTTTCTGAATAAATGTAAACTGTATTCCATGGGGCGAAGTTGTCAGGGTGCATACGCCGTCGGCAACCGGCTGTAATCATGTAGAAAACTGCGTTCATAATTTCTCGTAAAAAATATTTTCTCTTTCTTTTTGCGGCCTACGAATTTTTCTATAACTTAACATTATTTTTCAGTCAGCTTAGTTGGATACTATGTTTTATCCATTTTTTTACAATTATTCACTTGACAATCATTACAAACATAATAAACGCACTCCAATTAATCAACTGGAATTAAATATATTATATTAAATAATCATAAATTTAAAACAGTCTTAGTATGAAAACTATTTTAATTGTATTGTCGACCCTCGCCCTACTGAGTACTTTGATTTTTCTTGTGCTTTTTGTTATTCGTGCTGTAAAAAAGCAAAATAAGAAATTGCCCGGAATAATTACGTTGATAAGTTTTGTGATTTTAATTATAGCGGCAACAATCGGTTCGCAATTATATCCAGTCGGGCACAATGAAATCGAGCATATGGACGTTCGCAAACAATTTATTGAAATTGATGGATGTAAAATTCATCTCGGTGATACGGAGTTCAACAAAAACGGATTTCTTGAAATTAAACTAAATGCAGATAGAACTTCTCACCATCATTGTTATTCTGCTTTTTTGACTGTCGAGGAAGGCGATACGCCTATTTATATTGAAAGTGAACGCGGGGATATATCAGCATTTAACAGAGAATACCGGCTTGCTTTTGCAACAAATAAAACCCCTGAAAATCTTTATGTAGAACTTGGCGAATGGGGATCTAAGGAAAGTAGGAAATGGTATCATTTCGATTTAAAAACTAAGAATTGCGTGTTGCTTGAAGAGGGCTGTCCTTTTGAAAGCCTTTCGGCTTTCGATAATAAGAAACTGATAAACGCGGCGAATTTCATAAAATCCAATATCCGCACATTTAAACCTGCAAATCCGCAAGCTATGCATTTTATAGTATATGCCAAGCCTGTTATTAATCCCCTAACAAGGCGAGTGTCGACAGGCGGACGAACTAATACCGACCGTTACCTTCCCATAAGTACTCAAGACGTTATCAATGACAATGGAATTTTAAAAGAAACAGGTGGATTGATCCTTACCGACAACCCCGATGCTGCAAGCTTTGTTTTGATTCTTGACTTTACTTATGTGGATGAAGGTAGAAAATTCCACTGCTCAGACTACTCCACAATTAAAGAATATGACGCTGTCAATAAATTCGAACTTTATAATTTAGTTTCCGGCGAGAGTATTAAAACAGAAATTACAACTGATGCCACTTATGTCGGCGAAGAAGTCTCTGTAACGTATTCTTCTAAAGGCAAACAGATGTTCGCTGGAACTATCGGTACTCGGTTCAATTACGGTTACAGATCATTTGTTGGTAAAGGTTTATCTGCAACGCAATTTGATGGGTATGTTGAGTTTATCTGCAAATAACAATTGAGTTTTCGCGATGAACCGCCTGACAATGAAAAAAAATGATATTATAAAAGCTTGCGTACAAAAGTGCGGCTGACGGCGAAACGAAAAAAAGTATGACTTTGCGGAAATATTAACCGCCCGAAATAACATAAAAAAAGAAAAGATATGGGATTATTTATGCCTACTTGGAAAAGTAAAAACGAAAAGAGAGCATTAAAAATGCTTTCTAAAATTACCGACCAAAGCAAACTGGCAAAAGCGGTAAGCTTTGCCCCGCTTCTCTCTGTTCGTTTGGAAGCCGTACAGAAAATTGACGACCAGCAGTTGCTTTTGGAAATTGTCAAAGAATTAAATGACAAAAATGGTTTAGAAAACAGCGTAGTATTGAATAAAATAATAGAAAAAAGCGATCATCTTAATTTCCCTGTTTTACAGGAACTTTCAAAAAGTAAATACTCTCGCATAAGGTTATTTGCATTTGAAAAGTTGGGGAATTGGCAAAATGTACGGGTGGAAAAAGACAAAATTGAGAAATATAATTATTTGTCGGTACTGGAAAGAATTTTTAACAATCAAAATGGTTTTAGCATATTAAGAAATACTAGAGAAATAGAATCAATCAGTAATTCCGACTTACTTGCTGATATTTATGATAAAGCAGACTGGAAAATTAAAGAAGCGGCAATGAATAATCCGAATTTCCCCAAAGAAAAACTTATTGATATTGCAAAAAAAGCAAAAGATAAGTCTTGGAGCTACGCTGTTTTAAAAATAAAAGACAGGGAAATATTGTCTTATATTGCCATAAGCAGATTGCATGATATTCCTGTTAAATTCAATGAATTGATAGAATATGATTGTGACGGATGCGAACACGACGAAAATTTCCATTATTGGAACAAAGTCAGACGATATTTGGAATTACCTCAATTGACAAGAAAAGAACTTGTAAAATAAGTAATCAACACTTTCCTCGTTTGCGAAGACTTGTAGTCAGTGTGTTCTACCCTCTCCCGCCAACAACGGTACAACGAACCCCTTGCTCCCACGCGAATCCTTTCGCGTGGTTTTACTAATTCCTATTTTACTTTTGCCAATTTCATTTTCTGCTTGTTTTAAAGTCACACGCGATACAGTCGCGAGGCAGCGGAAGATCCTTCGTTTCACTCAAGATGACAAAATGCATCAATAATTTGCTCTAATAACTTAATTCTCTGATTTTATATTGAGATTTTAGTTTCTTATTCCCGGTAACGTTGCGGGGCCATTTTTTTATGTTCGTTCAGCATCATATCATGCAGATAAGTCGATAATTCTTTTATACCCATCGACGCAACGGTTTTTGCGCTTATTTCGGACAATACGCGTATTTGCAATGTTGCGCAGCCGCCGATTGCCAGCCCTTTTTTAGAGAACATATCATAAGTCCCATCCATAACAACCGGCAATATGGGTAAGTTATTTACGCGTGCCAATAAAAACGCACCCTCTTTAAAATTATGTATACGTCCGTCAGGAGTACGTGTTCCTTCGGGGAAAATAGAAATACTTGCGCCTAACTTAATCCAGTGCGCACATTTGGTCATCATTTCCCGTGAGCTTTTCCCCTCGCCACGCTTAATCAGCACATCGCCATGCATGGGCAACAGCCAGCCTATAAAAGGTATTTTAGTGGCTTCGACTTTTGAAATCCATTTGAATACCAGCGGAATTTTATACATGGCACAAATATCAAGATAAGACTGGTGATTGCAAACCATAATGTACGATTTACGTTTGTCGACATTTTCTTTTCCGGTATAACGGATCCGCCACAACGGATTCATCCAAAAATATTGTAATCCCCAAAATCCCGAAAATACATGCAAGGCTTTGCGTCTAAGGTCGAAAGGGTATGCGATAACAAAAATCAGCAATGCAACAATCATTAATACAGGGGCAGTTATTGCCGCATATGTCCAGGCAGCAACAATATAAATAAATTTTGCAAGCTTCTTCATCTTATGATAATTGTTTATTGTACATATTGATTATATACAGATAATAAGCATTATGAAGCGGCTATTGTATAAATATTTATTGTAATCAATATAATCCGTTAATTGAAAATCAAAATTCCTTAAGTTTCTTTTTGGGGCAGCTCGAAAATCGTATACCGATTTTGGACAAAATCTTAAAACATAGTTAAGTCAGCCCCGCATGCTATAAAAACCAGAATAATTCCGCCGATAACAATACGGTAATAGCCAAAAGCCTGAAAACCATATTTTGTTAAAAAGCTGATAAAGCCTTTAATGGCTAGCATAGCAACAATAAAAGCCACAATATTTCCGATAATCAGGGTCAATAAATTGTCTTTTAACAATACAGCGTTTTCGGGATTCATCAACAATTCAAGCAATTTATATCCCGACGCGGCGGCCATAGTCGGTACAGCTAAAAAGAACGAAAATTCGGCAGCCGTTTTGCGGTTGAATTTTTGCGCCATACCGCTTACTATACTTGCCATTGAGCGCGATACGCCGGGAATCAGGGCAACACATTGAGCCAACCCGATGAAAAAACCTTTTTTATATGTCACTGTTTGGTCGGGGTCGGGTTTGTTAAACCATGTATCCACAAACAACATTAAAACACCGCCCAATACCAGCATAACGGCCACTACGGTTACATTCTCAAGCAAATCATTAATATAATCTTTAAATAAAAACCCCAGTAATAAAGCTGGAACAACTGCAATAAAAAGCTTTACATAAAAATTAAGACTTTGCAAAAAACGTTTCCAATACAACACCAGCACCGAGAGTATGGCACCGAACTGGATAATTACTTCGTATGCTTTAACAAATTCGCTACTGCCAGCGACCCCTATCAGTTTGCCAACAATAATCATATGCCCTGTCGACGATATCGGTAAAAACTCTGTAATTCCCTCTACAATAGCGAGAATGATTGCATCAAATAAATCCATAAGTAAAGTTTGATTCCGGAGTGTAGACTGTTCCCGACAAATGTATTAATGTATTTGATTATATTATTTTTTCTCCTGCGGTTTTTTCATTATAGCATAAATTTCAAAAGCAAAACCTGCTAATACAATTACCGGAGCAAGAGTGCGCCGCTGGAACCCGAATAAGCCATCGTAGTTAAACTCGCTCGGGTTATCGCTGCCTCCACCAAGCATTAATATAAAACCCAGCACAATAATAGCAAAACCTATTAACAGCAATTTGTAGTTTTGCCTACCTATGGGGAAACCAACTTCCTCGACTACCAGCTTGTTTTTTGTGTTTTCCGATTTCTCCGATATATTCTTTTTTGCCATGACGATATAATTGATTGGTATTTAAATTTCTAATAATATAAATCTTCTGTATTAATTTTTGTATACTTAGTTACAATAAAATAGGTTGAGATGAAACTTATCAGCGACCCCAGTATCAGTACTCCTGCAAAAAGTACTGCAAACATACGGGCATCGGTAAGCGCCAGCAGCTCCGAGAAATCCTTGCGCAATAAACCTATCAGCCCAAGCAAAAGGGCTATTGCAATGAAACCCGACAACAAACCCTGCCACACACTCGATGCAAGGAAAGGGGTGCGAATAAAACTGGTGTTTGCACCTACCAGTTTCATGGTATTTATTAAAAACCGCTTTGAATAAATTGATAAGCGAATGGTATTATTAATCAAGAACAAAGACACGAACAATAATAAAATAACAAAAATAAGGATTATCGTGCTGATTTTTTCGGTATTCTGGCTAACAGCGTCAAGCAACGATTTTTGGTATATAGCGTCTTTCACCTCCGGATATCTCATTAACTGTTTCTGCACCGATGCCGCACTATCGGCGCTAAAATAGCCGGCACTCAGTTTAATTTCGATTGAAATCGGAAAAGGGTTGCTGCCAAGCGGATTTAAAAAATCTTTCCCCAAATCCTGCTGTAAATCCCGAGCAACCTCTTCTTTCGAAACATATTTAGCCGAACGGACGTACGGATTCCTTTCGATACGTGCCATAAACTGCATTGCCTGTTTATCGGTAACTTCATCATTAACAAACACCGATATGGTAACATTATCCTGTAAAAAATTAGCCAGACGGTTTGCATTAAAAACCAAAAGCCCTACCACACCTAATAAAAACAATACCAACGCCGTACTAATTACCGACGACAGGTACGATGTACGTAAACGCTGGCTTGTGCTTCGTTGTTCTCGTTTTGCCATAATTACGTCAAAATAACATACAAAAGTACATGAAATTTTTAAACTTCCGTATTTAAGTATTGTAAATTGATGATTGACGATTGAAAATTAGGGTTTATGTAGGCTAAATTTCATATTTATATATAATTTTACACGAAGAAAACTAAAATTCGAAGCAGAACAGATTATTATCAATAAAAATTATAAATTTGCAGGCTGAAATTGTCCTGTAGTGTAATGGTAGCACATCAGATTCTGGCTCTGCTTGTTCGGGTTCGAATCCTGACAGGACAACATACTAATATTGATTATCAATTGATTATCCCTTGCGGTTTCCGCAAACGTTTCCGTTTTAAATCGGAAATCTCAAATTTAGGGTTTTTGAGGGGTGTTTTGGGGTGGGTTATTAAGGAGCTTTTCATATTCTTTGACTTGTTCGGGGCTTAACGAAAATTCGTTTATAAGTGAAAGTATCGCATAATAATCCATCCCGCTACTGTATGATTGGTCAGATTTTGTTGTATCCTTCATTAAATTAATAACGCGTTACGCATAACCAGCGTGTTAATTTAAGAATAATGCAAAATTTCTTTCTGAACTTTTATCCTTTCCTAACTTGCCTTGCAGTATGCCTATTTCCCGGTTAAGCTTAATTAACTCCTTATTCAACTCATCTATCTTTTTCTCTTTCTCAAGCAATTGGCTTTTTAATTCATTCAATTGGCTTTTTAAAAGCTCAACTACTTCACTTGTATAGGTATTCAACTCTTTATTAGCCTTTAACATCTCACCTTTACCAGTTAAAAGCCATTCAGGATTTATGTCTAAACATTTTGTGTACAAAATTTTTCGATTAAACGTCTTTCGATTATACCAATTTGATAAATTTTGTGACGTAATTCCTAAGAATCGGGCAAAATCACTATCTTTTTCAAATCTATAATGTAATTTTATTTCCTTTAAAATCTGTGATTTATCTAAAATCATAAACAAAATGTTTTTTTAATTTGCATCATACAATAAAAATAGCCCGCCTTAGGTTCCGCTACATCGCAAACAATGCAGATTGGGTATCGTTGCATAGGCCTACAATGCTGCGTTCTTTTCGGAAACGCACACCGTAGCGGGTTTATTATCAATTTCTTGAATTGTCATTGTTTTATTGCGCCTAGATGCGACAAAGCTATGTATTTTAAATTGATAAAACAATAGGGCGGGCGTTTTTTTTTGCTATGTTTTTGATATAAGTCATTATGGGTTAAGGCGTAAATTTATTACATGGGCTTTATTTTGCCTTATTAGGTGGTGGGTTAGGGATATGCTTATCCTTCAAATTCAGGCATGAAAAAGGGGCAAATTTTTAATGTTTGCCCTTTCCGTTCCTTATTCCATATCGTTTATTACCGATTTTTCATTATCTTTGTGATGGTTTAAATTTTTTATATTGTATTAAGGCGGGGGTTTCAGTCTCCGCAGCCCCTCTCTCTTCAGAGTGGGGCTTTATTTTGCCTTATTAGGTGGTGGGTTAGGGATATGCTTATCCTTCAATTTAGGCATGAAAAAGGGGCAAATTTTTAATGCTTGCCCTTTCCGTTCCTTATTCCATATCGCTTATTACCGGTCTTTCATTATCTTTGTGATGGTTTTAATTTTTTATATTGCACGAGGATATACAGCAAACAACCTAAATGGAACCAGTTTCTTTATGTTGCGATTAGCTTTCATAAGCGCATTATCTTATTAGCAAATTCACACATTGAAAAAGTTGTGCGTCGTAATACGCGATACTATTTTTAATTAATAAAACACTTATTATTATATATATATAACATATATCAAGTATGAAAAAAATAATTATTATTGTTCTTGTAATATTTTGTGTGCAAATAATTTATGCACAAAATGAGGCAATTAAAGAAATTCATTTAAACGATGCTCAAAAGGCATATGCCCTTTCGAAATTATGTACCGAAATAAAGTACAATTTTGTATATTACGATAAATTAACTTTTGACTGGGATAGCCTGTGTATAGCCTCGATACCTACTGTTTTAGCAACAAAAACCATAGCCGAATACTGTAATGAAATGCGGAAAATTTGTGCCCGATTAGGAGATGGACATACGTATGTTTATGAATATAACCTCCCTGATCCGCAGGATTGGATAAGCCCTTTGCCGATGGTTACTAAAACTTATGGTAAAAGGGTTTTTGTTGACAAAGTTTATAGTAAAGAACTGAAGGGAAAGGGGCTGGTAAAGGGAGCTGAAATACTTAAAATAAACGGCAAAAACATACATGATTACGGCAAAGAAGATGTAATGCCTTACCTGACTTCGTCGACCCCTCAATGGCTCGATTATTATACTTTTAATACAGTCGAACTGACTAAAGGCAGAAAAAGGGATTTAGTTAAAGTACAATATAAAGATGCAAACGGTAAAATACATGAACATGATATTAGCCGCAACTTAGATTGGGATGAGTGGGAAGAAAGAAAAACATTCCATTATAAGGTTTTGCCCGATAATATAGGATTTTTACATATAACTACATTTATGGATCATAATTCCAATACCTTATTCGATCAGTTATACGAACAGCTTAGATCTACCGATGCTTTGATTATTGATTTAAGAGGCAACTCAGGAGGAAATTCGGGTTATGCCGATTATATATTACGACATTTTAGCGAAAAGCCTTTTAAATCGAGCCAATGGAGCAGCCGTATGTATATTCCGGCACATGCCTCATGGAATTATCCCGACGAGTGGTATACATGTAGCTCCAATACGCTAACTCCAGTTAATAAAGAGATATATACCAAACCTGTAATAGTACTTACCAATGCAGGTACATTTTCTTCGGCTGAAGATTTTTGCATAAAATTCCGCGGGATGAAGCGCGGGATGCTGATAGGTAAACCCACAGGAGGCAGTACCGGCAATGGAGTACAAGTTACTCTTATAGATGGTGTTCTTGGAGCGTCAATTTGCAGTAAAAAAGATATCGGCCCCGACGGAACCGTTTTTGTAGGCATTGGAATTTTACCGGATATTGAAGCTGAAGAAACCATTGATGATTACCTTAATGCTAAAGATCCTGTACTTGAAAAAGCAATACAGTTATTGAAGAAATAATCCGGAAGCCTATCCTTATGTAGCGTGTTATCAAGTAAAGAGGCTGCCTCAAAACTCCCTTCGCGAGGGGGCGTTTCCAAGGGATCTCTCTTTTGTTTGATCATATGGCTATTCTTTGCTGTTTTTGGTCAATCTTATTTAGAACCTGTTTAAGCTTTATAGCTAAAAATCTTATTAGCTATGAAAACTCTTAGTAATTATTGACTTATTCGTAATTTTCTATTTACTTTTAAATTATTTTCGAAAGTGTGAGTAAAAGGAAACTTAAACATTCTTTTGTTTTAACTGGCGGCTTTAACAAGCGGACGTCCTGCCTGCGTAGTCCATACCCTTCCTTTTTCCGCTTACAAAAAATTTGGAAAAGGAACTTTCAATCGGAGCTCGACCGGACGGCGTTCCCTACGGAGTAAAAGCCGAGCCTTGAAAAGCCAAATAGTGCCAGCCGGTTTTGAACTTTTGCTACTTGGGTCAAGCCAACCGAACTATGCGAGCTTACCGAAGGTAAAAGTACAGAAAAAAAAGAAAAAGCTAAAGATTACCTGGCTGTCCTATAATTTTATTGAGACAAATTTAAACAGGCTTTAAACGATTTTAGAAAAAGTTTCAGGATAGGCATTCATCATCAAGGCAAACGTGTAAAATATAATTTCATGCATTTGCCCTAATCAGCGAAAAACAAATATCGGATTGTTAAAAAAAATACTTATCTTTGCACCCCCAATTTAGGGGAAATGGATCAAAACAAGTATTAACTAAAAATCAAAAGGTAAAGTGAACACACTAAGCTACAAAACAGTGTCGGCAAACGTATCTACCGTACAAAAAAACTGGTACGTGATTGATGCTACCGATATGGTTGTGGGTCGCCTTGCATCGCGCATTGCCTTGATGCTGCGCGGCAAGAACAAACCCGACTTTACCCCTCACGTTGATTGCGGAGATAATGTTATTATTATCAACGCTGAAAAAATTAAATTGACGGGTAAAAAACTGACGGACAAAGTGTACGTTCGTCACACAGGCTATCCCGGCGGACAACGTTTTGCCACTCCTAAGGAGTTATTAAAACGTAAACCGTTCGCTGTAGTTGAAGAAGCAGTACGTGGAATGCTTCCGAAAAACAGGCTAGGCGCTAAATTATTCCGCAACTTGTATGTATATGCAGGCAGCGAGCATCCGCACGAAGCGCAAAAGCCCAAACAAATTACATTAAACGAAATTTAGAACATCGAACATGGAAGTAATCAACGCACTTGGAAGAAGAAAAGCCGCTATTGCCCGTGTATATGTTAGCCAAGGTAAAGGCAACATTACTATCAACAATCGTCCTTTGCAGGAGTATTTCGCTTCGGAATTGTTACAATACGTGGTTAAACAACCTTTGCTGGCGACTAATAATACCGAGAATTTCGACATCAAGGTAAACCTTGACGGGGGCGGTACAAAAGGCCAAGCTGAGGCTTTGCGTTTAGCTATTGCCCGCGCTCTTTGCAAAATCGACGAGGAAGCTTTCCGCCCTCCCTTAAAGGCAAGCGGATTCCTTACCCGCGACTCGCGCATTGTTGAACGTAAAAAACCGGGACGCCCCGGAGCACGCAAGCGTTTCCAATTCAGCAAACGCTAGTCAATATGCTTTTTATTTATTGCACAACAAGGGTTATACAATTGTATATTTAAGATTTAAGATTTAAGATTGATTATTATATACAATATTCAACAATATAAAATCTACAATACAATGCCCTGTTGCGGAAAATTTACCTGATTAGCCAAGCTACTACGCGGTAGATTGAAGAAAAGAGTTAAACAGATTGTTTAAAAATTCAGAAAATTAAAAAAATGTCAAGAACAACATTCCAAGAACTACTTGATGCAGGCGTTCACTTCGGACACATGAAACGTAAATGGAATCCTAAAATGGCTCCATATATTTTCATGGAAAAGAACGGTATTCACATTATCGACCTGCATAAAACGGTGATAAAAATAGACGAGGCTGCCAATGTACTTAGGCAAATAGCCCGTTCGGGCCGTAAAATTTTGTTTGTTGCAACTAAAAAACAAGCAAAGGAAATTGTGTCCGAAAAAGTAAAAAATATAAACATGCCTTATGTTACCGAACGCTGGCCGGGCGGTATGCTTACCAATTTCCCGACAATTCGTAAGGCTGTTAAAAAAATGAATTCTATCGACAAAATGATTGTTGACGGAACTTTCGAAACTCTATCGAAACGCGAAAAATTGCAGGTTACCCGCCAACGCGCTAAATTGGAAAAGAACTTAGGTTCAATCGCAGATCTTGCACGCCTGCCTGCCGCATTATTCGTTATCGACATACAAAAGGAATCAAATGCCGTAAAAGAAGCTATTCGTCTTAATATTCCGGTAGTTGCAATGGTTGATACTTGTTGCGATCCTATTCCTATTGATTTTGTAATTCCGGCAAATGACGATGCCGCCAAATCCATCTCTTTAATTACCGATATTATGTGTAAAGCCATCCAGGAAGGATTGGACGAACGCAAGGTAGAAAAAGAAAAAGAAGGCGCAAATACTAAAGAGGAACGTGAAGGCGATAACAAGCCTGTAAAACGGACAAGAGCCCGCAAATCACAACCTCAGATTAAAAAAGAGGAACCGAAAGAGGAACAACAACCCGAAGCTCCAGCAGCAGAGGAGTAAAATAAACAAAACACATAAAACCTCCATCCGTTTCTTCTGATTTAGGAGCGGAGGAGGTTTTTTAATATTGATTGTTAATAATTATTTAAGGAGAAATTTATATATGGCTGAAATTAAAGCGGCAGATGTTGCCAAATTAAGAAAAATGACCGGCGCCGGCATGATGGATTGTAAAAGTGCATTACAGGAAGCCAACGGCGATTTTGACCGTGCTCAGGAAATTATTCGTGAAAAAGGTAAATTGATTGCCGCAAAACGTGCCGACCGCGAAACTACCGAAGGCAGGGTTGTTGCAAAGGTATCGGCTGATGGTAAAAAAGGTATCGTTATTGCCTTGGGAACCGAGACCGACTTTGTTGCTAAAAATGAAGAATTTCAGGCTCTTGCCCAAAAAATAGCTGAAACGGCCTTAGCCAACATCCCTGCCGATGTTGAGGCTTTAAAAGCAATAAAAATTGACGGTGTTACAATTGAGGAACTTATAATTCAAATGACTGGTAAAACCGGCGAAAAACATTCGCTGGCTTACTATGGTAAAATTGAAGGTGAATACGTAGCTCCGTATATCCACATGAACAATAAGCTAGCCGTAGTTGTTGCTTTTGATAAGCTAATTACTGTTGAGGCCGGTAAAGACGTTGCCATGCAGATAGCGTCAATGAGCCCGGTATCGATTAGCAAGGACGACTGTCCGCCGGAAGTTATTGAAAGAGAGCTACGAATTGCCCGCGAACAAGTAATACAGGAAGGTAAACCCGAAAATATGGTTGAAAAAATTGCCCAGGGTAAATTAGGAAAATTCTTTAAAGAAAGTACTTTACTTGAACAAGCTTTTATTAAGGACGGAAAGATATCTATTGCCGAATATTTAAAAGGTGTTGACGCAAGCGTTAAAGTACTCGGTTTCCGTCGTTTCTCATTGAATGACTAAGGCTCTGTCGCTGAATTAGAACAGATCTGTATAATTTAAAACCAGTGGATATTCTTTCACTGGTTTTTTTATTTGGACTTATTCAGTATTACCAAACCGTTACCATAATGCCGCATGAAAGGATTCGTGCGGCAGCGTAAAGCCTATCTAGTAAGTAAAAGGATTGTTCATTTTAGCAGAACAATCCTTTTTAGCATTATCAATCCCTTTAATTTTAATTTTTACGGAGCCAAACTATTTGTTAATATAATTTCAATAGTATATTCATTGCCGTACAAACAACTGTTGGTATCGGTAATTTTATACTTAAATACTACCTTGCGGGCATCCGTATCTCCTTGGTATGTTATTCCGTAATCACCGGCAGACAGGTTCAGATAGGCTTCCCTGCCGTTGAATACCGCTGCCCCTGCATAAATATGTGGAGCCGTCGCTACTTCTACATATCGAGATACATCGCCAACCGAAGATTCTACCGGTTCGAAGACTCCGCCTGCTTCGATGCCCATTATACGGTCTAACGACAACGAAACGGCATCTTCCCAGCATACAACTACCGTTGCCGGAGGTAATCCTACCGGTGAACCCGAAATAGTTTTTATATACAAACGACCTTCGGGCGTGAAACACGTATTCTTTAATTGATATCTATAACCGTAGGTATTCGGGTAAACAAGCCCGGCGCTGTT
>JAISFN010000137.1 GCA_031263585.1 Prevotellaceae bacterium
AGGCAATTACACGGCAGGAACGGGAACGCACGCCAACTACTACCGTAGCGGAAAAGTAGAGTTTGAACGCAGTTACAAAGACGGCAAAAAGGACGGCGTAGAAAAAGCTTATTACGAAAGTGGGAAACCCAAATCTGAAGTAAATTATAAAGACGACCTGCTGGACGGCAAAGAAATATACTGGTACGAGACCGGCGAGAAAGAGGGCGAAGGCAATTACACGGCAGGAACGGGAACGTACACCGATTATTACCGTAGCGGTAAAGTGAAGGTTGAACGCAGTTACAAAGACGGCAAAAAGGACGGCGTAACAAAAGCTTATTACGAAAGTGGAAAACCCGAATATGAAATAGCTTATAAAGACGACCTGCGTGACGGCAAAGCAATATACTGGTACGAGACCGGCGAGAAAAAGGGCGAAGGTAATTACACGGCAGGCGCTGGAACGCACGCCAACTACTACCGTAGCGGAAAAGTAGAGTTTGAACGCAGTTACAAAGACGGCAAAAAAGACGGCGTAGAAAAAGCTTATTACGAAAGCGGCGAAAAACAGTACGAAATTAATTATAAGAATGACTTATGGGATGGTTCGTACATATTATGGTGGAAAGGAAAAAAATGGAACGAAGGGAATTTTACGACCGGTACAGGCAAAATGATTATATATGCTCCCGCAAAGGAAGCCGTACGCGGTGAAAAGAACTACAAGGATGGCCGACTCGATGGAAAATCGCGTATATCATATTCCGACGGAAAACCCTATTACACGGCCGATTTCAACAAGGGGAAAGCCTCCTTTAAATACTACTACAACAACGGGGCGATAATGGCCGAAGGTACTGAGGATAACAAAAAGATTACCGGCAAATGGCAGGCTTATTACAAAACCGGAGCCATTATGGCATCAGCCGTTCTATCCGAAGATAAAGGAAGCGGAAATTGCACGTTTTTTTATCTTGATGGGGCTAAATTATTCGAAGGCTACTATAACGGTAACAAATTCGAAGGCGAATGCAAATGGTACTATCCTTCGGGGACATTAAAAC
Source organism: Prevotellaceae bacterium (assembly GCA_031263585.1). Taxonomy (GTDB): domain Bacteria; phylum Bacteroidota; class Bacteroidia; order Bacteroidales; family UBA932; genus JAISFN01. The sequence continues at coordinate 1,047 of JAISFN010000137.1, forward strand.
ATAGCTTGCTTATTACAGCCACCGGTGAGGATCCGAAGGAATGCAGCGAATATTGTTTAATTTTACCGAACATAATTAGAGAACCTTTTACGAAAGCGTTTTGGGCCAACAGATTTGTTAACGGATATGCTTTACGGATTGAGAATAAAATGATACCGTTTACGCCGGATGTACGTGCCGAGTTAGTACAACTGCGCAAAATTATTACTGACGGCATACCCGATTTTGCCGACCAGGGACACGATTTTGTGGGTTATGGCTTGGATTTCATGCTCACATTGATTGACTCGGAAGAAGACCAAGTTATAAAACTGATTGATAAATTATTGAAATAATGGTACATTAGCATATTAAGAAGTCTAAGTTATATTGAATATCGGCTTATTTGCGATAAACATCGAAAGAAATGTTTACCTTTGTTGCAATGGTATTATTTACTATGTTATTCTATAATTGATAATTGCACATTATATATTTTGATACCGATGAGAACAATTAACTACGAAACCGCCAAAGAATTAGGAATTTTTCCCGAAGAGTTGGATGCGATAAAGGGGATATTGGGGCATGATCCGAATTTTACCGAACTGAACATTTTTTCGGCAATGTGGTCGGAGCATGCATCTTATAAAAACTCTATTAAATGGCTTAAAACTTTACCTCGTAAAGGGAAGCATGTATTGACCGAAGCTGGTAGCGAAAATGCGGGATTAGTAGATATAGGCGAAGGGTTGGCATGCTGCTTCAAAATTGAGTCGCATAACCATCCTTGTGCGGTTGAGCCGTACCAGGGTGCAGCAACCGGCGTGGGAGGTATTAACCGCGATATATTCACTATGGGAGCCCGCCCGATAGCCCAGTTAAATTCATTACGTTTCGGTAATCCGAAGGATGCCCGCAGCAAATGGCTTTTGAAGGATGTTGTTAAAGGTATAGGCGATTACGGCAATGCTTTCGGCGTACCCGTAGTAACCGGCGAAGTTTATTTCGACGATTGTTATAACATCAACCCCTTAATAAATGCTATGTCGGTCGGATTGGTAAAAATCGGCAATACTATCTCGGCTACAGCAAAAGGCGTTGGTAATCCGGTATATATAATAGGTTCGTTAACTGGAAAGGACGGTATACACGGGGCTGCATTTGCATCGGCCGATATTACGGAAGATTCGACGGAAGACATTCCTTCGATTCAGGTAGGCGACCCGTTTATGGAAAAACTATTGCTCGAAGCATCGTTAGAATTAAGAGATAGCGGAGCATTGGTAGGTATGCAGGACATGGGCGCTGCGGGTATAATCTGCTCTACTTCTGAAATGTCGGAACGTGGCGGATGCGGAATGAAAATTGACTTGACGAAAGTTCCTTTACGTCAGAAAAATATGGAGGCTTGGGAAATTCTTGTTTCTGAGTCGCAGGAGCGTATGCTGGCCGTTGTTGAAAAAGGTAAGGAAAATATTGTTGAAGCGATATTTAAAAAATGGGATTTGGAATGCGCTATTATAGGAGAAGTTATAGCCGCAGATAACTTAGAATTTTATTATCATGGGAAACTCGAAGCGCAAGTTCCAGCATCGGCATTGGCTTTAGGCGGTGGAGCGCCCGTTTACGACCGTGAATATCGCGAACCGGCTTACATAAAAGAATATGAAAAATTCGATATCGATTCTATCCCTGATAATACAGATTTAAAAGAAGTTGCTCTACTTTTAAGCAAAAGTCCGAATATTGCATCGAAACGCTGGGTATACGAACAATACGATTCAATGGTACGTACGGTGAACATGAGTACTAATTTCCCTGCCGATGCTGCGGTGGTTAACATCAAGGGGACAAATAAGGCGCTGGTTTTAACCGTAGACTGTAACTCACGCTACGTAAAGGCAAACCCCGAAACCGGAACAATGATTGCAGTAGCTGAAGCTGCGCGTAATATTGTTTGCTCGGGCGGCGAACCCTGCGCCATTACTAACTGTTTAAACTTCGGCAATCCGTATAACCCCGAAATTTACTGGCAGTTTGTACATGCCATAAAAGGTATGAGCAAGGCTTGCAAAAAATTCGATACTCCGGTAACAGGCGGTAATGTAAGCTTTTACAATCAGTCGGAAATCGGAGGAAAAATTGAAGCTGTATACCCTACCCCCACTATCGGCATGCTGGGTATCTTGGAGAATAAGCGCCACCAAATGGGCTTGGCTTTCCAAAACAAAGGCGACATGATTTACCTGATCGGGGAATCGGTGGAAGATATTTCATCGTCCGAATATCTGTATAACTATCATGGAATAAAGGCTTCGCCAGCTCCTTATTTCGATTTAGAGAAAGAATTTGCCGTTCAGCGGATTGTTCGTGAACTAATAAAAACAAATCTTATTCTAAGCGCCCACGATGTATCTGACGGCGGCTTGTTTATAACGCTACTGGAATCGGCCATGCCCAATAATTTCGGCTTTGATATTACATCGGATGCCGAAATCCGCACGGACGCTTTTTTGTTCGGCGAGTCTCAGGGGCGTATTGTGGTATCGGTGGCTCCGAGTCGCGAAGCTGCATTTGTCGATTTTATGCAAAAGCAGCATGTGCCGTTCACTACACTAGGCCATGTTACCAAGTCGGAACTCAGGGTTGATGATATTTCGTTCGGTTTTATCAATGACCTGAAAGAGATGTACGATACCTCCCTCGAAAATATAATCGAACCTAAATAATGGCGGCAAGACTTTTTAATGTGCTAATGTGCTAATATGTTAATGAGAAAATTAGAGAATGTGAAAATGTGAAAATGTGAAAATTATTTTTATATTTATTAATCATCTCTTTAAAAAGGTCTTGATACTAATTAGCACATTAGCACATTAAAAAAGGTCTTCAATCTATATAAACCCTGATAAGAAATAATATTTTTAAGTAGGATGGAGAAAACTCTGGTAGCAGCAATGTTCGACGGCATTGCCAAACAATACGACTTTTTAAATCACTTCCTTTCTTTGGGTATCGATAAGCTTTGGCGGCGAAAGCTCGTTAAGCTGTTGAAAAAACAATCTCCTAAATCTGTTTTGGATGTGGCCACCGGTACCGGCGATTTGGCCATAGCCATACAAAAGCGCGTTAATCCTGAAAAAATTATCGGTATCGATATTTCGGAACAAATGCTGCAATATGGCAGGAAGAAAATAGAGAGAAAGAAGCTCCAACATTCAATTGACCTACAATACGGCGATAGTAAAAACATTAAATTTGATAGCAATACATTCGATGCCATAACCGTAGCTTTTGGTGTGCGCAATTTCGAGAATCTTGAAAAAGGGCTCTCCGAAATGTACAGGGTACTGAAAACCAGAGGTATGATTTATATTCTTGAGTTTTCGATGCCGAAACATTTCCCGTTTAAACAGTTATACCGTTTGTACTTTTTTAGAATTCTACCTTTTATCGGACGTTTATTTTCAGGCGATGCCCATGCCTATCGTTATTTGTCTGAGTCGGTTGAACAATTTCCCCGAGATGAACTTATGTTAAATAAGTTGAAAGACGCAGGGTTTTATGACACAAAATATGTAATATTAACATTTGGAATTGCAGCAATTTATACAGGCAAACGTGCGTAAATGATTGATTTAAAAAAAATCATATTAGCATTCGGTTTCGTTTCGATTTTTTTATTTACTTATAAGCAGCTCGATGCACAGGCTTATAATACATCATACAAATCGAGAAAGCCTTATTTCGAAATTTGGGGATACCCCCGTACTGTGAGGTTAAACCTTGTGGAGTTGGAAAAAGGTTCGCCTTGGCATTGGGGCTTTTCCGTAGGGCTTAACATATTCGATTTTACTCAAATTACGCCCTCCGGCCAAACGGTTAGTGTAGATAATCAAGGTAATTTGATTTTGCGTGCAGACCTCAGTCAGGAAAAAGTAGGGTTTAACATTAACGGAATAATTGATTACAGGCTATTACCTAATTTAAATATACGCATACTACCCGGTATTTTTTTCGGTTCGCGCCAGTTAAATTATTACCGGCAGGATGCACAATCGTTATTATATTCCATGCCAATTACATCAAATTATGTTGAAGTACCCATCCTGTTAAAATATGGCGCCTTGCGTTTTACTAATTTCAGGCCGTATATTATCGGCGGCGGAAACTTGCGGTTTAACCTTAATGCAAAAATTAACGAAGATGCGCAACGTTACGTTGGGCTGAAAAAAACTGAACCTTTTATCGAACTCGGATTCGGGTTTGATTTTTATCTGAAATATTTCCGTTTTTCAACAGAAATAAAACTATCAAAAGGTTTTAAAAATGCTTTGTCGAACGAAATTATATCCGGACAGGAATTCTACCGCACTTCGCTTAAAAGCATGCAATCGAATATGATTTCGATTTCGTTCCATTTCGAAGGATAATGCCGACAGAGAAAACTCAGCAAATTATATTTTACGCCAAATTACCGGCGGCGAGTTCGCAAAGCTCGGTTGCTTTGGGCTTTGTCCTTACCATGACGTTTCTGGTAAATATTTGAATAAACAACTCCGAGGTATTCTTTTGAGTAAATTTATATTACTGCATATAATCAATTTAGCATTTAATTATTTTTTTCATGCATTTGCGCTGGTAATGCAGGTTACTGCAGTTTTCACATGAATAGAGCAAGAGGTATGCATAACAAGTCAAGTATCCGAATTTAGCCGTTCAGTTTCTTAAGATTGAGTATATATTTGATATTACCGACATTAAATATTTTTAAATACCCTTTGCTTAGCAAGTAGTCATCCATTATTTTTATTTCGTTTTGCGCCTGAAAATTTTCGATTATAGAATGTGGTAGGCGGCGCGGATAATAACGTATTAATTCATCAGGATGAATCCAAAACATTTGAGGCATAGTATATTCAATTTTTTGAAAACCCAGCTCCTCATAGCTCGTTCCTATTGACCAATCGCGGTCGGCATAACTCATCACATCGTCGGGTTTCTGTTCACGGATAAAGTGTACAAGCAATTTGCTCAAGCCTCCGGCAACCGAATAACCGTTGAGATTGGCAAAACGCACCAACTCTGCCGACCGGTAGGGTATCCCATCACGCCAATAGCTACGTATAGCCGAAAACGAGGCTACAGCAAGCAAAGTGTTATCAAGGTAAAGCCCGTACCTATATTTTGCAGTCGGGGAGCCGTACAAATTATTATCATTTAAAAATTTATCCGACAAATGCTTATCAATCCGTTCCACCCGGGTTTGCCGGGCATGTATGCGGGTGAAACTGCCTAAAAGCAATTTAATACGCGATTCCACTATCGCCTGTTTATTAACCAAAAAATCTTCCCATAACTGAATTAAACGTATCCCACAGGCTAAATAGCTGTTGGATAAGTTATAAAATAAAAACTCATTACCGGAATTCTTATCAATAGAAATGATATGAAAGGCCAGTTGTTTATCCGGCAACAAAATAAGGGGATAAGGAGATAAAGAGTTATTATCCAATATAGTATATGGATAAACGGATTGCAAAATTTCTCTGATTTTTGTTTCAGCGATTTTCATTTTTATTCAAATATTAAGTGTAATTTTACAAAAAATAAACGGAAATCTTTATGAAAAGAATATTGATTATATTATTATGTTTTGCCCTATATTATTCATGCGGCAAATCATCCATGCAATTTACCGATGCCGAAAAATCATTGATATACGATGGCGATGAAACCCGCGGCATGCGCATATTATTGACTACCGACAGGCGCGATTCGCTTTTCCTACGCCAGTTAAGCAGCAATATCGACATTAAAAAAAACAAAAAGGAACTGCAACATCTAATAGAACGCATGCGGGTTACTTTAAAAAATAGCGATGGCGTTGGCCTTGCCGCGCCGCAAGTGGGTATCAGCCGTAACATTTTTTTGTTTACACGGTACGATAAGCCCGGTTTTCCGGTGGAAGTTGTTATAAATCCGCAAATTCTTTCATACTCTTTTAACAAGGTAGCGTTTTCGGGCGACGGATGCTTGTCTATCCCTGATTTATGGGGTGTTACCGAACGGAATGAAACCGTGCAAGTACGATATTATAATGCAAATAACGAACTGATAGAAGAAAAAATAAAAGGACACCAACGCCCTCAGGATTTTACTTCTATCATTTTTCAGCATGAATTCGACCATCTGGAAGGCGTTTTGTTTACCGACAGGATCAGCGGAGGGATGTTATACAACATTTTACAAATCAGCAAATAAGTGTATAATTTTAGCGGATAAAGCTAAACATAGAGCTCGCCGAAGGCAATGAAAAATATATCAATAACTTTTTTTAAATACTCATAATTTTTTTAATTATCCATCTTCAATTAATAAAGTCCTCGTTTTCATATTCATTATAAGCATATGTAAAATTAATTTTGTCGGATTATTTTATAATCATAATTTGTAATCCAAGCTAACTACCACAACTATGAAAAACTATATTTGTTTACTCTTCCTTTTATTTTTTTACGCCCATACCGCTTTCGGACAATATACCACGGAAGGGAGGGATTTTTGGGTATCATTCGGAAATAATTATAACGAATCATCCTACAATTTAATTTTACAAATTAGAGTGGTAGCTGCCGAAAAAACAGATGTTAGATTTACATTTACCGAACTTCTTAATATTCCGGAAACTATTACGTTGGAGGCAGGTACTGTTTATACCCGAGATCTAAGCTATTCTGAAAAAACAGCAGTACACTCAAACTATTCCGGAACAACTCGAAAGTCACTGCGGATACAATCCGATAAAAATGTATCGGTTTATGCTATAAACTTATATAAAAATACTACAGATGCAACGATTGTTCTTCCTGTAACTTCTTTAGGGAATTCGTATTACCATATGTCATACCCCTCTTTATATGCAGATGGTTACACATTAGTTGCAATTGACGATAATACGGATATTTATGAAGACGGAACTTTGCTTACGACTTTAAATACCGGGGGTGTGTACTCTCGATATATCTCATCTCAAGATTTGACAGGCAAACAAATCACATCGAACAATCCTATTGCATACTTTACTACAAATTCGTGTGTAAATATTCCTAAAGATATAGGTTATTGCGACTGTTTATACGAACAATTATTTCCTGTGGCCTTGTGGGGAACAACGTTTATGGTTCCTGTAACCATACGGGGAAAAGAGCGGATACGGATTATGGCTTCTCAAGATGGTACTACGGTTGTTTTAACGGGAGGAAGCATAATGAGTACCCCTGGCAAAGGTTCTTTAAATTTGAATAAGGGAGAATTTGTAGAGGTGGAAATCAAAGCATCGGAAGCTGGTTGTTATATCGAAGCCGATAACCCTGTTGCCGTAGCTTCATATTTAACCGGTTCTGCTTATTCCGGACTTGATTACAGCCTTGGAGACCCTGCTATGACCTGGGTTTCGTCAATTGAACAATCTGTAAACGAAATAATTATTGCCCCATTTATTGCAACAGGTTCTTCTGTATTAAAAGAATACTATATTTTAATTATTACTCCGACTTTTCATAAAAATTTAACGGAAATCAGTATTGGGAATAATGATTACGAACCCATTTCGGGCGGTACATGGACAGATAATGTATCGGGATATTCATACTATTCTTTAAAGTTGACTGAGCCAAATTCTACCTATCGTTTTATGAATACCGAAGGGCTAACCATTCTGGGTTATGGTCTCGGGTCAGCTGAATCATATTATTATCTGGCCGGTTCGGCCGCGCGAAAATTAGATGCTTCTTTCTATGCAAATGGTATACATAATCAAGATTTGGACGGGCAGGAGTTTTGTGAAGGTGGGGATTTTATTATCAAAGCCGTAATAAAATATAAAACACATCCCGACCCGGGACATTTAAGGTGGCTTATTAATGATGTAGAAGAGCTCGATGTTCAAGATCAAATCGAATGGTCGAAAAATTTATCCGCAGGCGATTATACTTTATCAATGATCGTAAAAGACCAATACAGTGATGTTGACACCATCAAGTCTTCGTTCTCTATTTTCAATATTACGGATGTTGAAATTAACGATTTAACAATATGTGCAGGAGATACCGCTGTTTTGAACGTAGAGAATCCCGAATCGGATGTATTGTATCAGTGGTATGATTATGAGAATTCTACGATAATACATACAGGACCAGAGTATACAATACCCGATATATTGGAAGTGGGCGTTCATGAATACTATGTGAAAGCGACAAGCCCTTTGTTAAATTGTGTTAGCAATCGGGTTAAAGTTAACGTTACAGTTAAGCCCCTGATTATGCCTGATGCAGATAATGTGATAATTAAAGCCTGTTACGAAAATCCGTCTGTAATTTTTATGGAGGGACTTAAAACGAACTATACTTATGATTTATATGCTGATGAATTGATGAGTAATAAATTGGCTTCGGTAACCGGAGTCGAATCAGCCGCCGTTAATTTAAATGCAACTCCTGAAAATAATAGTATTTATATATCGGTAGTAATAAACGACTTGCTATGTTCGGAAAAGCTTGTTCTGAAATTTGAAATACAGCTAATCGAACTATCTCTTTCTCCGGAGGAACTTCCTATATATTTCAACGAGGAACTCTATTCGGTACAGTTGACAAGCAATGCCGTGCAACCCGTATATTCGTACACGGGAGATTTAGTTACAGGAGTAAGCATTAGTACGGACGGCTTAATCAGCGGTACAGTACCCGAGGAAGCGGGAGTAGCTCCGAAGACTTTTACGGTAACCGTAACGGACGAAAACGGCTGTACTGCACAGCGCGAGTATACCTTGAAAGGTTGCGCCGCCGCCCCTGCTGTTACTCCCGAACTGGTTTATTGCCAATACGACCAGGCTCCGGCCTTATCGGCGACTCCTTCCGAAGGGATGACGTTGCAGTGGTATGCCGGGGATAAAACAAGCAAGCTGGATGAGGCGCCGGTTCCAAATACGGACACACCCGGGGAACAGGTCTTTTATGTTGCCCAAATCAATAACGACCTGAATTGCGAAGGCATCAAAGCCAAAATTACCATTACTGTAAATCCGTTACCAACGTTGGATTTTACGGCAACAGCTCCAACAATCTGTTACCAAAATTCGCCGACTATTGAGTTAAACGAATTGGATGCCAGCTTTGTATATGATATTTATGACGACGATAAGCGGACAAACAAACTGGCCTCAGTAACTGGCGTAAGCGGCAGTACGGTAAATATCAGCGAAGTACTCGAAGTCGATAAAACTTATTATATTTCGGCAACCAGCGCTTTAGGATGTGCGTCGAAAGATCTGAAAGAAGTTAGCGTAAAGCTTATAAAGTTAAACATTTTGCCGGAACAATTACCGATATATCGTAAAGGGGTTGAATATGAGCAACAATTAAGTTCCAATGCCGAATTCCCCGTTTTCACATTATTTGAAGGACAACTACCTTTAGGCTTAACAATCAATAACTCAGGAACTATATTGGGAACAGTTGTTTGGGAAGAAAATGCATTAAGCGCTACATTCACGGTACAGGTGGAAGATGTTAATAACTGCAGGGCGACACGCGAGTATACCCTTAAGAAAGAAATGTTTGTACCTAAAGTGTTCACACCTAACAATGATGGTATAAACGATATATTTATGCTGGGATATAAGGTAATTATCTTCGATAGAATGGGCATTACAATTTTTGAAGGCGAAAACGGTTGGGATGGCTCTTATAAAAACAATCCGGCTTCACCCGATATTTATTTTTATAAGCTGATATACCAAAATGAATCCGGAGAAAATATGATAAAAATAGGATATATAGGATTAGAAAGATAAACTATCGGGCTTAAAGTTAAAATGCATTAGTTTGGTTTTAACTTTGAGCCTTGCTGTATTTTGCGGCGCTTAATCCGGCTAAGTAGCCTGTTGAAAAAGCTATTTGTAAATTGTAGCCTCCCGTATCGGCGTCAAGGTCGATAATTTCTCCGGCAAAATATAAATTTTCAATAATTTTCGATTGCATGGTTTTAGGGTTTATTTCGTTCAGCGCAACCCCTCCGGCAGTAATAATAGCTTCGGTAAAAGGACGATAGCCGCATGCGAGCATAGGATACGATTTTAATCCGGTTATTATCTTCTTTATTTCGCCGCCGGTTAACTTGTTTATCGCTTTATTCGCCTGTATACTTAGCCTTTCAGCAAAAGTTACAATAAATTGTTTGGGCAATAATTTCGATAAAAGGATTGTGGATGTTGAAGTAGGGGGTAGTTGCCGAATTTCGCGTTCAATGCGGTTCGACAGTTGCTCAACCGATAAGGCCGGTTTCAAATCCAGCATTAATTTTACTTTTTTACCGCCGATTAAAGCATCGACAATGGTACGGCTTATGCGTAAAACAATGGCTCCGTCGATTCCAAAGCTGGTAAATTCCATTTCCCCAAATTCTTTATTAACACAATTGCCGTCAACCCATACGGATAATTCGACGTTTTTTAATTCCAATTTATCCAAACGATTATCGGGCTTATCAATTTCTATAGCGGTAAGCGAAGGACGAAGGGAGGTTATTGTATGTCCGGCATCTTCAGCTAGCTTGTAGCCATCGCCTGTTGATCCGGTTGCCGGATACGATAAACCTCCGGTAGCTATTACAACGGCTTTGGCTTTAAAAATCCTAATCCCTTGCTTTGTTTCGCATACCACGGCTTTTATATGTTCATTCTCAGTAAATAACTGTTCTACTTTGGTATGGCAGACAATCTCTACCCCACTGCGTTCGGCTTCATTTACTAACGCATTAGCCACATCCCAAGCTTTTTGCGATGCCGGAAAAACCCTGTCTCCCCGCTCAGCAACCGTAGGTATGCCAATATCATTAATAAATTCAATTAACCGGGCATTTGTAAGATTCTTTAATGCCGGCTTAAGGAAACGCTTATCGGGATATACTTTTTTCAGGAATTCATCAATTGTTTTTGTATTTGTAATATTGCACCGCCCTTTTCCGGTTATGCGTAATTTACGGGCAGGTTTTTCCATTTTTTCAATTAACAGTACTTTCGAATTGTTTTTGGCGGCAGTGATGGCAGCCAATAAGCCTGCCGGTCCTGCACCTATTATTATAACATCATACACAGTGGAAAATGTATTTATTTTATTAATGCAACATTGCTTTAGTTATGCTTTGTACACTCAGGAACAGTTTAATTTTCGGATATACGTTTTTATTTTACGTTTAACGCAGCGGCTGAGGCAATTTAATCATTATTTTTGTACCCGAACCTTGCTGACTGTCAACTTCAATTTCTCCTTTATGCCGGTTAACAATTCCGTATGAAATGGGCAATCCTAAGCCCGTGCCGTCTTTTTTAGTTGTGTAAAAAGGATTAAATACATTCTCGACATCCTCTTTGCCAATGCCTATACCTTTATCTTCAAACGAAATTATGATGTAACGGGAGTGTAAATCAATATGTTGGCTATTTTCAATAGTAATAGTCAGCTCCTTATCGGGCATATCCGTCATTGCTTCAATGGCATTCAATATAATGTTCAGGAAAACCTGCTTCAATTGTGCCGGATCGGCAATAATACCGGTATCATCCGTTTGAATATTGTACAAAACATTTACATGTTGCTTTTGAATCATGTTATTAATCAATACGAAAGTTTGCTGGAGTAACTTATCGACATCAACTTTAGCGGTTTCAAGCTCCGACGGTTTGGCAAACGATAATAAGCCCTGAACTATTTTATTAATCCTGTCCACTTCTTCCATAAGCTCATTTATCATTTCGGCTTTATCGGGGTCTTGCATCCCTTTTCCCAAATATTGGATAGTACTGCGGATGGCTGTAAGCGGGTTTCGTATCTCGTGTGCAGCTCCAGCGGCTAATTGCCCAAGTATTGCCAAACGGTCGGCACGGTACATTTTTTTTATACGCACACTTTGCTCCTCATACAATAATGCATTTTCAAAGGCAAGCGCGGCCTGGTCAAGGAGCAAGGTTAACAAATCCAATTCTTCCCGTATAAATTTATTTCCTTTCATTTTTCTCCCGATAAAAACCAATCCGCTTAAACGGTTCATCACTTTTAAAGGGTATATAAATTCGGCTTTCATTGTATTAATAACTGCCTGTTCCTGCTCCGAAAAATAAATAACAATTGAAGGCGACTGAGAAACCAAAAGATACGATTCATTTACAGATAACCAGTTAACTAATTTACTTTTCATATTGAACATAGTATTTCTGGGAACTTCTTCTTCCGGCTGGCTGGTGTCGGCTAATAAAAACTGGTCGGTATCGTGCCGCAACAGGAAAAAAGAAATTTTATCGACAGGTGAAATTTGCTTGATTTTTGAAATTGCATTGGCTAACAGCAAATCTTTATCCACAATTAAGGTTAACGAACGGTTAAACTCCGACAGCATTTTACGCATATCGAGCCAAGTGTTGGTCTTGTCATCACTATAATTGCTTTTTTTAACAGCCATCCGGATAAAGTTTAATGAAAAGCAAATGTATAAAATTATTTACAAAAAATATTTGGGTAAAAAATTACCCAAATCGGGAACGAATTTTACTCAAACAGGGTATTTTCAGCATAAATCAAATAAGCATAATATACTGGTTATTAATTGATAAAACCAAACGGCACAATATTTGCTAAACCAATTGTATTCAAACACAAATCGAATGAAAACAAGCCATACTTTACTCGCTATTATTTTTATTTATTTTTCCTTCTCTGCTGCAAAAGCGCAAGATACAATAATACTTACGTATGAGCAAGCTGTTGATATCGCTTTAAAAAAAAGTTATACTATACTCTCGCACGATGAAAGCCGACAGGCATCGCAATATGACTACCTGTATTATAAAGCACAATTTAAGCCCCGTTTAGATTTTAACGTATCGACTCCGAGTTGGGACGAAGGATTACGCGGCGTTGACCAAGTGAACGACCTGCCGGTATATAACTCATATAGTTCCATGCAGTTTGGAGGTGATTTGCGTTTTACTTACGTACTGCCTACAGGCGGTAATCTGGCCTTATCGGGGACAATGTATCACGAAACGTATAAAACTTCTTTTCTAAATGAATTAGGTGATTATGAGACATTAAAACGCAAACAGGCGTATAGTAAATTCGGAATAATTTTTAACCAGCCTATTTTTACAAAAAACACTTTACGCGAAAACCTGAAAGCAGCTGAGTACAGGTATCAACAAACCGAGGCATATTTTACCCGGGCACAAATGGATATAGTATACGACGTAACAGTTGCTTTTTACCGGTTATACCAAGCCGACTACGAACGCAAAATTAATGAAGAACGTGTAAGAAACTCAACAGAAGCTTTACGTATAGCTCGCCTGAAACAGGAAACCGGAAATATCCCGGAAGGCGATGTGCTTATTACCGAAATAAACGTAGCCCAGAACAATGCCCGCCTATCGGAGAGTGTGGGACTATACGAAACCGAAAAAGATGCATTTAAACTGCTTATCGGTTTGGAGTTGAAGCACGATGTGGACATTATCGCCAAAACCGATTTTGAGCCTACGGCTATCGATTTGGAAATTGCTATTGACCAAGCCTTGCAAAACCGCATGGAAATAAAAGAAAACGAATACGATATAAAACTACAGAACATACAGGTTGATAAGGCCAAACGCGAGCGCGAATTTAAAGGCAACGTTTTGGCCTACTACGATTTAACCGGATTGGGAACCGACGGTAGCGGTGTTGGCGACCGTTTCCAGTCGTCATTCGACGATTTAACGGTGCGCCCGCCGAACAGGGGCATTACACTTACCCTATCCTACCCTATTTATGACTGGGGTCGCGGACGTAATATTGTTAAACGTGAGAAAATACGTTTAAAGGCAGAAGAATTAAAGCTTGAAAATACAAAACGCACTATTGAAAAAGAAATCCGGGAAGTGGTACGTACAGTATATGAGGCCGAAAACCGATTCCGGATTAACCAAAAAAATATCGAAAGCGCTTCACGCAGTTATAAAATAAATCAGCTACGGTTTGAGAACGGAGACATTACCGGGCAAGAACTGGCTTTGGAGCAGGAGCGTTTATCGCAGGTGCAGTTGGATTATATTTCGTCATACATTACCTACCAGCTTGCTTTGGCCGATCTTAAACGAAAAACCATGTGGGATTTCGAAAACAACCGTAGTTACAAGATTGACAATGATTTGGAAAAATAAATAAAATCAATACATATGAAAACAATACGACTTGTTTTAATTATTATATCTTTTTGTTTGACAAACAGTTTGTTTGCACAGGATGAAGCATCCATTCTGCTTGATTTGAAGAAAGCGCGTGCAGATTACGAAATTTCGAAACAAAAGTACGAAAACGACACGCGCTTGTTTAACGAGAAAGCCATATCGGCCAACGACTTCAATAAATCGAAAAACGAACTGTTACGGAGCGAAGTCGAATATCAAAAGTTGATACTCCAGCTTATTTCGCAACAATCGTACGTAATTATCGAGCGTGCTGTGAAATACCAAACTGCAAAAGGTGAGCGCCGTGTGAAGATTACATTAAAAAGTACGTTGGAAGGAAATGAAGAATACCTGAACCAATTTCAGGAGCATTTCGATGTTTTTACGCCCGAAATGCGTTCGGGCAAGGTATATAATATTTTTGTATCGCTGGCTGATTTAACCGACCAAACCATTATCGGATCCCCCTATGAGTACCGCATTCCGTACATCGAATTAGGACAGGAAGCTTCGGCCGACTTTGAACTGTTGAAAGATGCCGATAATCTCAAAGTTGTATTAAATTATAGCGGCCGCAAGGACGAGAAAAATATCTTCCTTAAAAAAGATGCCAGCATGAATGTGATCGATATCAATTCGTTACAATTCTCGCAAGAGGCCGACCTCAGTTCGCAGGCTACCTATGGTTTGACTTTGGAACGTTTCTCGACATCCGATGATGTATACCGCTTAATGGTAATCGGGTTGCCTCAGCAAATATCCTACGAATTTATCGACGGCACGAGCAAAGTATCGCAAATAAAATATGCACAGGGTGTTAACACTAAAAATTTATCGCTGCGGGTTTACCTGCCCGACAGGGATGACGAACAGGTACAAATAGACAAACCGATTAAATTTTATGTACTTTCGTTAACCAACGACCAATTTACACGCCTGTCGGTAATGGATATCAAAAATATTAAATCTGAAATGATATCCGAACTATCGTGCGGAAATGAAATGCTTGAGATTATCCCCCGGGGGAAAGGCCGGATAGAGGTACGGGCAACAAACCTGTACCACGAAATGAGCGTAGGAGACAGCGTAGGCATGAACATTACCGTGCGTAATGCGGGAACACGCCGTTTAGATAATATTAAAATTACCACCGATAACCCTTTGGGTTGGAAAACAGTTATTACTCCGGACTTAATCCGCACCCTTGACCCTGAAAAGGAAATAAGTGTGCATATTACGATTTTGCCGCCGGCCGATGCCGGAGTAGGCGCTCAAGAAGTAAAAATAAAAACCGAAGCCCTGGCCGATAACCGTAAGGTTGATACCGAAGACAAAACCGTACGTATACAGGTGAATGCCAAAACTTCGATTTTCGGGACTATATTATTAGTGCTGCTACTCGGCGGATTTATAGTAGGTATCGTCTGGTTCGGTATCCGCTTAAGTAAAAGATAGTTTATTAATGTGCAGATATGCCAATGTGCTGATGTATTAATATAAGACAATGTTCAAATAAACAAATAAACAAATAAACAAATAAATATAATACTATCGTAAAATGAGCTTTACAATTATCCTAAAAAAGGAAATACTCGATAATATCTATAATTTCCGTTACGGTATTATATTGGCCTTATCGGTATTGCTTATCGGTACAAGTATATTTACCATGTACCGCGATTATTGCGCAAGGGTCGAAAATTATACGGTCTTGATTCCCGAAGAGGGAGAGGCTACGGCAATAATTCCGCCTACCCCCTTATCTGTTTTCGTAAAAGGTTTGGACGAGAATTTAGCTCGGTCGTACCAAATTAATTTTATAGGTATAAGCCTAGGGAGCAGCCAACAGGCCGTAAACCGCTTATTCAGCCTGTTTACAATTCCCGACTTATTGTATATAATTAAAATAGTGCTGTCGTTATGTGCATTATTAATGGCCTATGATATTGTAACCCGCGAAAAAGAAAGAGGAACCTTGAAATTAATGCTATCGAATCGGGTAAAACGTCCGGTTTTACTACTGGCAAAATGGTTCGGTGGTTTTTTAAGTTTTATTGTCCCCATCGTATTTGTATTATTATTAATGGTTGCTATTGTAAGCCTATTACCAATGGTAAGCTTTACCGTGGCCGATTATAGCAAAATAATGATGTTTTTGCTTACAAGTATCCTGTATTTAGCTGTTTTCTATACTTTCGGGTTTTTAGTATCGTGCTTAACGGTAAGGTCGGTAACTTCGCTTATAATATCAATGTTCTTTTGGGTATTAATTGTTTTTGTAATACCCAATATAAGTAATAACATAAGCAAACAATTGGTTAAAACCAACTCAATAGAACAGCTCCAGCAACAACAAAACTTGGCATGGAGAGAAGCCATATTCCATGCCAACAAAACAAATAACTGGGAAAATATGGATTTAGGCTGGGAGAAGCTCTCATTAGCCTATGATGTTGAGCAGAATAAACAAATAAAGATATCCAAAGCCGTAGCTCAATGCTCTCCGGCAGGTTTATTTACATTGCTTGCCACGGATATAATGAATACCGGATTGACCGACCAAAATAGTCTAAAAAATAATGCATGGCAATTTTACAAGCAGGTAGAAGGCTCGGAAACCGACTCGGATGGTAACTTAAAGGCCGGGAATAATTTTTTCAGTCATTCGCGTTGTTCTTTATCCGAAACATTAAGCCAAAATATATTGTCGTTTATTATATTGATGCTTTTTGTAATATTGTTTTTTGCGGGAGCCTTCACCGCCTTTATGAGATACGATTTACGATGATGTGTGAAACGTAAAGAGTTAAATGTAAGTCGAATCAATTTGCGATTGACAGTCAACGCACAACAATTAACTACTAACGAATAACTTTTAACATTTAAAATTATGCTTAAATCGATTATATATAAAGAAATTGCCGATAATATACGTAATCTCAGGTTTACGGTAGGCTCGTTACTGATTATTATCGTATCATTTATATGTGTTGTTATATTAACGTCCCAGTATAACGACGAAATAAAAGAATACCACCAAAGCGTAAATGAGCAAAATGCCACCATCGAAAGGTCGGCGCATACGAACCGATTGGGCGGCATGATTACGCCAATTTTTCCTCCCTCCAAATTTCACCCTATAATACTCGGTATCGATCAAAATGTGGAGATTAATAATTACAATAATAACCCGTTAAATACAATGTTTCCTCCTTTCGACTTTATTATTATTGTAACCATATTAATGAGTTTACTTGCCATATTATTTTCATACAACTCCATTTCGGGCGAAGCCGAAGACGGTACATTACGGCTAATATTGTCGAATGCAGTTCCCCGCATGCTGTTGTTAACCGGTAAATGGATAGGCGGAGTCATATGTATTTTTATCCCTTTTATCATATCCATATTATTAATGTCCGTTTACATATCGCTATCACCTGTAGTTCAATGGTTTTCTTATCACTGGCTAACATTTGCCTTGTTAACTTTAGCATCGTTATTATTTATATCGATATTTTATTTAATAGGGCTGACAGTTTCATGCTATACGAAAAACTCCACAATGTCGATGCTGGTTTCATTATTTATATGGGTATTGTTTATACTTATTATCCCAAATTTAAGCCCTTATTTTGCCGCGCAGCTATATAAAATGCCGTCGGTAAACCGTATCGAAAAGGAGGTTAAACGCCTGCAAGGTATAGAGCGGGACGATTTGGGACGTAAATTATCAAAAGAAGTGTATGACAAGTATATGAATGAATATCCAGAGGAGTTTGCCGCAATACAGAGCATGAACCAAAACCAGCTGATGGAATATTTTGAGCAGCGCCCCGATATCATGCAAGTATATAATAAAATAACCGAAGAGGTAGAACAGGCATGGAGAACGGCAAATCAAATACAAAACGAAAAAGCCAGTAAAATAATGGCAGATATTAAGGCAAAATCCGAAAGGCAGGTTGCTACGGCTAAAAATATTGCTGCATTAAGTCCATACTCATGTTATGTATACATAGCCACCGATATGACAGGCACAGGCATGCATAAAACCGAGTATAACGAACAATTATTTACCGAAGCAAGCGCTGTTTTTCGGCCATATCTGGAGCGTAAAGTAAAAGAAGCGAAAGAAAAAGACCCTCTCTTTAATTCCGAATCATATATTGATTTGAGCGATCGCCCGAGATTTGACTATAAAGAAGAATTATTAAATACAAAATTTGCAGCTACAATGCCTTATTGGTTTATATTATTGGCATTTAATGCACTGTTTCTTATCCTAGCTTATTTAAGCTTCAGGCGGTATGATGTTCGGTAAAATGTAAAATGTTAAACGAATCAACAATTAAACGATTAATATCTAACTATTAATATTTAACAAAATACCATGTTCAAAACTTTACTTATAAAAGAAATTCAGACCGCCATTATCGATTTCCGGTTTTGGGTGGTTATGGTATTATGCCTGTGCATTATACCTTTAAGCTTTTATGTGTCGGTTAAAAACTATGCCCAACG
>JAISFN010000143.1 GCA_031263585.1 Prevotellaceae bacterium
ACAAATCAAGCGGGTTTAAGCCCTTGCCAAAACGATGGGTCGTGGAGAGAACATTTTCATGGCTGGAAAATTCTCGCTGGCTGGCCAAAGACTACGAGTACAAGGTTTCTACAAGTGAGTCAATGATATATCTGGCTTTTATCGCATTGATGTTCAGTAGGGTTTATTTGCAATGAAATTTAAACAGTTTCTTATCAATTTTATTAAATACTCGACTTGATATGCAAACTTAAGTCTTCGCTTTTTTAGGCTCAATTTATCATTACGTTCTTTTATTACTTGTAGAGCAAGTTTCCTCAAGGTAGACAGATTTTCAGGAGCGTTGCCTTTTCTGGCCAGGCAATCATCTTCTCTAAATGTCACATCCAAATGCCAGTATAAATGATTTTCAAGACCCCATACCTTCTAACCAGAGCGTTGAAATAAGCGACGTTTAAACCCTCTTCATCACAGATGTAGTAACGGGTTTCTTGCATCTGTTTATCCTTGATAATCAGGGTTAATTCGATTTTGACTAAAGTTTTCAGATTGCCATATGATTCTTGATTTTCAGCTAATAATGCGCTTTCTGATTTAACAATACTGCATATGCAAGTCTCAAATCTGCCATGATCGTATTCCCATTCTTCAGAGATACTATCAGAGGAACATGCCTTAAAGCCATAAACTACATCATCATAAAACACGTGCTGATTTGTTTTCAATGATAACAGGTAATGACCTCCTTTGGATGTTACCTGTTCGGCTATATTGCATTGGCGATCCTATCGCATCGATGCTGACAACGGCATGTGTGATGTCCAGCTCCTCTAGAAATAAAAGTAGGGCAGTCATTTCATTACTCTTACCTTCGACTTTCTTTTAAGTGATGCAAAGACGATTTTCTACAACCCACTGAAAATACACGATTAAACCTATCATGAGAGGATACGCCGTCGGGTAATTCTATAAATTCCTTTAAAAATAATTCGTGGCCATGAACAAACAAAACTGCGTCTTCATAATCTTATCCATTAGTAACTGATGTTACTCTAGAATATACCATACCTCTATTACAAACCTCATACGACATATTGCGTATCTGATGTAAGAAATTGAAGGTGCGTTCTGAAGCTTCTATATCGCATGTTTCTTTTTCTCTGCGTAACATCAGTTACTAAGATAGGTTAATAAACCTATAAATAGAATATCGGAAAGCTTGTGTAAATATCTATTTTATATCAAAAAATACTATAACTCTGATAAATAACCATAAATCTCTTTCATACTACAAAGCTAAGAATTTCGTGCGTTTACCCTAAGAGTTTATGGACAAGCTTGGATTTTCGGGATAGGGTTCATCTGGGCCATCGGGATTGTTACTTTTGCAACATGCAATTATAGCTAGTACCAGTAATATGGTTAACATTCGTGTTAAATACATCGAAATCTGTTTCATAATAAATTGGTTTTGCAACTGCCAATCCGAATCTGTCTGTTAATGTATTGCAATAAAAAGCATAGGACTATAACTTATCCGCTATCGAGGTCTCGCACATCAGCATACCAAATAAATAAACTCACGCCGTTAAAATGACATGAACACCCATTTATTTATTCTTGGCGTGCTTGAAACTGAGAGTTTCGATAGCAAGAACAAAGTTAACACTTCCGTTTAATCTACTTTATATAGTCTACATAGTTGTTTGTTGTTGTTTTTAGTATTGTAAATATATTTAAAAATTCCGGATTATAAATTTAGCTTGCGAACTGTTAATTTGTCGATGTGTCCAATTTGCTTATTTATTCCCTTTTACAGTCGTGCGAATCCTTTCGAGTGGCTTTACTATTTCTTATTTTTGCTTTTTCAAATTTTATTTTCTGCTTGTTTTAGATTCCCACGCGATACAACAGTACAGGAGCAGAAAGCTGCGCATGAATTTATTCTTCAGCATATCAGTATATTATCATATAAAAAACGCATGCGTATTACCGTCCGTTGTATATCCAAAGTAATATTGGTTTCTTTGTTTTTTTCAATATTTCGTCGAGTATTGCCATGATATAGTTATCGATAACCGGACAGCCCTGGCTATAACCCAAAGGAAGATGATTGGGGTAAATTTCGTAATCGGGAACATAGCTGTGCGAGTGTAAAACAACAATACGGTTGAAGGCATTGCTGTTGCTCGTTTCCAGACCGTGCAATTTGTAATGAATATTGATGCCCCACTTACTGTATGCTCGTGCGCCTGTTTTATACTTCCCCAGCGATGTACAATAACTACCTAGTATATTGCTGAATACAGGATTTGTTTCGTTGCTGCCCTGCCCGTAGCCGTGGCAGCATAAACTTGAGTAGGCAATGGTATCTTTATTGAAATCCCACAAAAAAAAGCGCTTTTTACCCGAATGAACCAACATATCCACCAGCATACAATAATTTGTATCGAAATTTTTATCGATACAATATTGTTTAGCTGTATCCGCCTTAGCTTGCAGGCATTGTATCATACGCAACGCCTCCTGCTCTTCCTTAATCTGCTGTTCCGTTTTTTTGACCTGTAATGCCTGCTGATCCTGTGTTTTTGCCTTACTGTTAAAATTGCAGGAGTAGAATAGTATTATAAGGGAAAACAAAAATATATTTTTCAAACATTTCATTGGCAAAAAATTAAGATGTAAAACAAGCCCCTCCCTAACCATTTTCAAAAACAGATTGCTATAAATCAATATATTGTATTAGTTGGAGAGGATTTATCACACTTTACTATTAACGTATTAATAAATCAACAAATTAATTATGCATATATTAATGTTGAAAGATACTGCGGTGCAACTATTTCGTTTGCAGCCTCCATAATATCGACAGCCGTTACAGCTTGTATTCGATTAACCGTTTCGTGCATTGTTTCGTAATAACCTAGTGCCAGTAAGCTTTTACCTAAGCTTAACATCAGCTGTTCATTACTTTCGCAAGCAATGGTAAGCTGTCCTGTAAGCTGTTTTTTAATTTTATGCAATTGCATGGCACTTAAAGCGGTGTTGCACACTTTTTGCAATTCAGTATGAATCAACTTTATACATTTTTCAAGATTTGGCTTTGCCGTGCCGAAGTATATATTCAATACTCCGGTATCAGCGTAGGCCGTGTAACTTGTTTCGACGGTATAAGCCAAGCCATGTTTCTCGCGCAAAATCGTGTTAAGAATCGAGTTAGACGTCGGACCACCCAATAAATTTGTCAGTAGGCTTAGCGCCACGCGTTTTTTATTGTTAACCTCGTAGGCACGATTGCCAATTAAACAATGAGCCTGGAAAGTGGATTTATGCATTGTTTTGCTGAACGGAATGTACGGCGCAGGCAATTGGCGTTGAAAAGCCCGGTTGTTTGCAGGTTGAAGGCCAAAATATCCGCCACACCATTGCTGTATTTTGGTAAATGGGACCTGCCCTATAACAGTAAATACCATCTGATTGCTGTTGTAGGTGCGGTTGATAAACCGGCGGATATCGTTAATTGTAAAACGTTTCAGCATACGTTTCGAGCCTAATGTGTTACGGCCTAACGGAGAACCTGTAAACAGCAAGTCCTCGAAATCATCGAATATCAATTCCGAAGGGCTGTCGCGGTATGAGTCGATTTCATCGTATATTACCGTTTTCTCTTTCTCGATTTCCTTTTCGGGGAAAACCGAATTAAACGTAATATCGGCAATCAGTTCAATTGCTTTTTCAAGGTCGCTTTTTAAAACCGTAGCATGTATAACGGTTTCCTCCTTGGTTGTAAATGCATTAAGCTCACCGCCCACATTTTCCAAACGGTTGTTTATGTGATATGCTTTACGTTTATGCGTTCCTTTGAACAGCGTATGCTCTAAAAAATGAGCCATGCCATGCTCGTCCGGAAGTTCGTCGCGCGTACCAGTATTTATTGTAAAGCCACAATATGCCACCCGCGATTTGCAATATATATGAGCAATACGGATACCATTGGGCAAAGTAATTACTTGTAGTTGCTGTTCCATTTATATAATTGATAATTCATTAATAATAAACATAGTATATAAATTATACATGCAATTATTTAAACTATATAATATGATTTATTGTTAGTGGTAAACATCAGGTGATAACCCCTCACACTGAAGGAAATAAAGAGTTTGACGTCGAGTTAAATTTATTGCTTGCTAAGGATATTGTTATACTCTACAGGGTTTTTCAATACTTTTACAGCCGAATCGAGTTGTATGTCATTACGTAACATCGAACATACACGCCCTTCCTGATAATAGTAACGGTTTACGATTTCCGCTTCAAGCAATTGTGATATTTCAGGTTTAAATATCTGCAAGTCTTTTAATTTATCATGTTTCAGTTTTTCCGAAAGGGCATCCATTTCAATTTTTGTTTCACTATCGTATTTTTCATTTTTAACAGCCTCGGTTAACTGTTTAAATATCCGTTCGGATGTTGTTTGATAATCATACGTTTTATCGAAAAGGAAATTTACAAAGTCGGCATAATCCTCATTCGTAATTTTAAAATCCTTAGGCTCGACAATTGCCAAATGTTCCTTGTAATATTTCAATGAATATTCGAAAATCAGATTCCTCGAAACCAGGCTTACAGCAATCCGGCTATATTCTTCCGATTCAACTTTTATGTCGGGGTCAATTCCTCCTCCGTCGAATACCTTCCGGCCGGTTTTCGTTTTAAATTCCTTTTTCAGCGAATCGGGGATAAATGCCACACTCCCATCCGAATTAAGTTGCGAAAAATTATGGGCCTGAATACAACGTCCGCTGGGGATATAATATTTTGCCGATGTTATTTTCATTTTGGTATTGTACCCTGTAGGGCGTATGGCCTGTATATACCCTTTACCGAAAGTGCGCGTACCTACAATTATACCCCTATCCAAATCTTGTATGGCTCCAGACACGACTTCGGATGACGATGCCGTAGCACTGTTTACCAGCACAGCAATCGGGATTTGCGTATCGATAGATTGGTCTTTTGTAAGATAAGTAGCTTCGAAACTTTTTTCGCGGCCACGGGCACTCACTACTTCGGTTCCTTTTGGTACAAAGAAATTCACAATTTTTATCGACTCCTCGAAAAGCCCTCCCCCATTCGACCGTAAATCAATTATCAACGATTTTAAATCACCCGTTTTGCGGAGGTTTGTTAATGCATCGCGAAAATCTCGACTGCAATCCTCGGTAAACGATGTTAAACGTATGTACCCTATGCCATCGTCAATAATACCTGCGTACACAATACCGGATACATGAATACGCTGGCGTTTAAGCTTTAAGCTAACCGTATCACTCCCCCTCAATTTTACGGCTTTCAACTCGACCGTAGTACCCGGATTACCTTTCAGCATATTACTTACCGAGTTTATATCGGCATCTTTAAGGTCTTGCCCGTCAATTTGAATCAGGCGGTCGCCAGCTACTAAACCGGCCTGTTGCGCAGGAAATCCTTTATAAGGTTCGGCAATACGCACATAATTACTGTCTTTTTGTATTAATGCTCCAATCCCCCCGTAACGTCCAGTCGTCATAAAATCAAATTCGCCAGCTTCCTCTTCGGGAACAAATGTTGTGTAAGGATCTAATTTTGAAATCATCCCTTCGATACTCGAATGAAATAGATCATCTATATTGAGTGAATCTACATAAACCGAACGCAACTCGCGCAGGGCTGAAAAGAAAATGTCTACATTTTTATTCAATTTAAAATCCTGACTCGATTGGGCGTACAAATTTCCTGTATATATTGTGAAAATAAGAATTGAGGATAATATCAATTTTTTCAAATTTAGGAGCATCATTTTAATCTTAAATATATTAACTGTAATATTACTTATTCATTAAATGTGTAAAGATAATAAATTGCTTTTGTTTGTTGTTTTATTTATCATCTTCCGTTATAAAAATATTCTGATGCGCTAATGTGTTGATTTATTGATTTGCGACTTGTTAACAAAAATCTGTCATCCTGAGCGAAACGAAGAATCTCTTTCTTGTTGAGTTACAACATGCTTTACCAGAGTTCTGCGTAATAAGGAGAAATTGACACATCAACACATTGGTAAAAATACTTCGAGCTTCTCTCTGGTAAATCCTGCTAATGACGACAACTGCATAGGATTACGTCGAAGCTTGTCATATTTCATTTGCGAATTTTAATCACAAAGATATGGAAATGAACGCTTTTATAATTTATTAAATATAAACTCTATTATAATCGCCAAAATGAAATGTCTATTTTTTTTAGAACTTTATTAAATATTTCTGGGCTATACGGTTTTGATTGGCGCCCATTAATAGGCTGCCTCAAGTTTAAACGAAAAGTCCCGAACCAAATTCGGGGCTTTTAAAATACGTTTTAAAAGCCTTTAATAAACCTTTAATAAGCTTTTAAATACTCAGGGCAACCGCACTAAAAAATATCGCCAATATAATATTATGATAATATGCGAGTTATAAAAATGATGTTTCTACTATTGGTGATGTTTCAAAAAGTATGCTGCATCAATTTATTGGCATCCAATTATGTAAAAGCGAATTTAATATTTATTAAATCATCAAAACAAAATATTTAATTTAAAAAATATCATATAATCAATAATTTACAATTACATTGCTTATAATCATTCTAAATAACAACTGTATATAGTTCTTAAATTTGATTATAATGAGCTAAGTACATCTGCGAAATTAGTTTATACCATTTAAATCCGAAAATACTTACAAACAATGAATAATATAAAATAATTGAAAGAACGTACTTATATATAAAAAGATTACATCAGCATACTTTTTACATTGACACCCTTCTATTATCTATATAAACAAAATGAATTAAATTACAATATTTTTTATAATCAGATATTTATAAAATAGATGGAATTTTGCTGCGCTTGCCCTGGATGAACTGAGTTGGGATGCCTTCAATGAAGGCAGTCATCTGGAAGCATACATTAAACAATATCGCAGGCGTTTCGGGTTCTATCCGGCAGAGGTTTTGGCCGATAAAATCTACTGCACGAGAGATAATCGCAAGTTGTTGAAAGGAAAGGGTATCCATCTAAAGGCCAAACCCCTGGGCAGGCCTTCGGCAGTGTCCATTCACGTAAGTCAGGGAGAACATAATCCAGTGAAAGGTAAGTTCGGTCAAGCCAAGACGGCTTACGGTTTAGATCGTATCCGTGCAAGACTGAGAGAGACTTCTGGATCATGGATTGCCGACATCATCATGGCGCTTAACTTAGTCAAGTTGGCTGGGGCGATAGCCTTATGCTCTATAATATAAGGTATGGCTGAGTTTTTCAGCACTACTGGAAAAACTGGCGAATTTTGACTGCCGGACTATCAAGCAGCAGTTTTTTTATCGACTATGAGAGGATGAGTTTTTCAATAGACCCTAATTAGTTAGCAATAAAATAAAATAATATAATTTTCAATCATTAATTTATAATACTTAAACCGATTTTTTGTATTTTTGGTATATTATTTTTGACAGGTAAATATGGCTAGCGAAGCGTTAAAAACAGATATAAAATTTTTGCAGGGTGTAGGCTCTAAACGTGCCGCATTATTGTATAAAGAGCTTAATATAGCCACTTTTGGCGATATGCTATATACATTCCCTTATCGCTATATCGACCGTACGCGTTTTTATACGGTTAGCGAAATTAATGCCGATTTACCCTACATTCAGCTGAAAGGTAAAATAGTAAGAACCAATGTTGTAAGCGGGGCAAAACAACAAAAGCGTTTGGTACTTACTTTTGCCGATAATACGGGCGAAATTGAATTGGTATTTTTTCAGGGATTGAAATGGATACAGGAAAAATACCGGATGGGTATCGAATATATTGTTTTCGGCAAGCCTGCACTATACAACGGCGAAGTGAATCTGGTACATCCCGAGATAGAATTACTCGAGGAGGATAAGGGAGGAATATCTATAACCATACAAGGTATGTACAGTTCCACCGAAGCGCTTCGTAATAATTATATCGGTAACAAAGCCTTTGTAAAACTGATGGTTAACTTATTAACCGCACTACAGGGGAAAATAACTGAAACCCTGCCCGACTATATTCTCAATCAATATAAATTATTACCCTTACCCGAGGCTTTATTGAACATTCATTTTCCTAAAAATTCGGGATTATTACAAAAAGCTTATCGCCGTTTAAAGTTTGAAGAATTGTTTTTTATTCAGTTGAACGTATTGCGTCAACGTAGCGAACGCTGGGAAAAGAAAAACGGATTTGTTTTTTCGAAAGTTGGGAATTATTTCAATACATTCTATATCAATAATTTGCCATTCGATTTAACAAATGCCCAGAAACGTGTAATACGCGAGATACGGCGCGATATGGGCAGTGGCAAGCAAATGAACCACCTGTTACAGGGCGATGTAGGTAGCGGTAAAACGTTGGTTGCCTTATTGTGCATGCTGATTGCCGCCGATAATGGGTTCCAGTCGTGTATAATGGCCCCTACCGAAATTCTTGCTACACAGCATTACGAGTCCATCATCGCATTTTTAAAAGGCATGGATATCAATGTGGGCTTGCTTACGGGTTCAACAAAAAAATCAGAACGTAAACGTTTGGTCGAAAGTCTTTTGGATGGTAATGTAAATATACTTATCGGGACACATGCATTGATTGAAGATATGGTTCGGTTTAAAAACCTGGGCTTTGTGGTGATTGACGAACAGCATCGTTTTGGGGTGGAACAACGTGCAAAGCTTTGGACTAAAAGCGACCAGCCGCCGCACGTACTGGTAATGACGGCTACGCCTATTCCGCGTACATTAGCCATGACACTTTACGGCGATTTGGACGTTTCAATTATTGACGAACTTCCTCCTGGGCGCAAGCCGATACAAACATTGTGGTTTAACGACTCGAAACGCCTTCGGGTATTTGCTTTTATGAAGGAACAAATAAAACAGGGCAGGCAAATATACATGGTGTATCCGTTAATCAAGGAATCAGAAAAAATGGATTATAAAGATCTTGAGGATGGTTACGAAAGTATTACAAGGGCTTTCCCTCCTCCCGAATATGTTACAACTGTGGTACACGGTAAGATGAAAGCGGCCGATAAAGATTTTTCGATGAAGTTGTTTGCTACGGGCAAAGCTCATATAATGGTGGCAACATCGGTGATTGAGGTGGGGGTGAATGTACAGAATGCTTCGGTAATGGTTATCGAAAGTGCAGAACGTTTCGGCTTGGCGCAATTGCACCAGTTAAGGGGTAGGGTAGGGCGCGGGGCTGACCAGTCGTATTGCATATTGATGTCAGGCTATAAATTAAGTAATGAATCGAAGAAAAGGCTTGAGTTGATGGTACAAACTACTGACGGTTTCGAGATTGCCGAGGCCGACCTTAAACTTCGCGGCCCCGGCGATTTGGAGGGGACGCAGCAGAGCGGTTTACCGATAAATTTGCGTTTAACCGATTTAGGTAAAGATGGCAAGCTTTTGGAATATGTACGCAACATTGCGCAAACAATCTTAGATGATGATCCACTATTAAATAGGGAAAAAAATTTGTTACTTCGCATGCAGCTCGAAGAAGCCCAGAAAAAAATAAACGATTTTAGAGAAATAGGCTGATCCAGTGTATTATATGTAATTTAAACGATATTGTTATTAAATGATTGAATTTAAAAAAACAAAACTGAAAGCATTAAAGGATTTGCGAGAAGATTATTTTGAAGAAATAAAATTATCTCAGGAGTTATTTTTGAAGTGGACTGTTACCGAAGGCTTGTGCTTTAAAATTATTGAAGAACGGAAAGAAATCGGATATTTTATACTATTGAAAGATACTGTTTTGCTGGAATTTTATTTGATTTATAAGGTTTTGGTGAATAAGAAGCAAATATCTAAACGGCTAGTGACGGAGTATGCTATAAGCTCAGCATTTTGTAAAACATTCAATTATGTATTGATGACATACTACCATACGCTCTCGAAATCGAGCGACAATTTTCAGGGATTATTCAAACGATTCGCTGGTTAAGTTTGATGAAAGCATACAGATACGCTTGGCCGGAGAAACCGATATTCCGTTATTGCAATCGCACGAAAGTGGGCTGTACGAAACGCTGGATGAGTTGCATACACAAATCAGGGAACAGAGTATATAAATGTATAAAAAGAGTTGTAAATGAACAGGATGCGTTTTTATCAAAAATTTACCATAAAGTGTAAAACGCGATATGTGTACAGCGTATTGTGGTTCCTTGTATGCTTCACTTATAAAAGTATAAAATCAACAATATAAAATCTTCAATGCTAAATAGTTTATGAGGTCGATAATCATCACATTGATATTACATCTTACCTTTGCGGTGTTCGGTTTATCGGTTGGTGCACAGGATAGTAACTCGTGCAGTACCATGACTTCAGAGAATGAATTGGCCTATCAGGATGGAGAAGAGCTTGTTTATGCAGGTAATTATACATGGGGGCCGATTTGGACAGATGTAGGTGAAATTATGTTAAAAACCCGCAGAATAATAGGTGAGCCTATCCGTTATTACGTGAGAGGTGATGCCCGTACCTATAAGTTTTACGACAACTTTTTTAAAGTCAGGGATTTATACGAAGCTTCGTTTGAAGTACCGAGCATGCGTCCTGTACATTTTTACCGCGATATTCACGAAGGCAGTTACAGCATAAAGAACACATACCGTTTCGATTGGGTTAAAAATCTTATAAATGTGCGGATTGAGCGTAGAATGCCACCCCTATGCGATACCATACTTTACGTAAAGCCCTGCACATTCGATATTCTTACTTTTTTCTATAATTCCCGTAATTTGGATTTTACAAATGTTAAGCCCAACCAGATTTTTCCGATGACGATTGTTATCGACGACGATGTATACTCCATAGGTTTCAGATTTATTAAGCGCGAAACGAAGAAAATTAAATCGATAGGTAAGGTCAATTGCTTGAAATTCAGTATTGAGGTTATTGCTGGCGAAATATTTAAAGGCGACGAAAAGATAGAGATGTGGGTATCCGATGATAAAAACCATATTCCAGTTTTCCTCGAAACGCCGATAATTGTCGGTAAGGTGAGAGGCAGGCTGAAATCCTATAAAAATTTAAAATACCCGTTAAACATGACCAATTAAAAAAATCTTTTGTAAGAACTTAAAAAACCGTACATTTGCTTTTTAAGAGATATTATGAATAATATGCCACAAAGGATATTAAAAACCTTGAAGCGAAAGAACATCACATCGTTATTAGTTGCGTTGGCAGCCATTTTATTGCTTAATTTTTTTGCCCGATATTATTATTTTCGTATTGATTTAACTTCGGATGAGCGCTATACAGTTGCCGAAGTATCGAAGAAAATCATTAAAAATCTGGATGATATTGTTTTCATTCGTATTTACTTAGATGGCGAGATGCCGGTAACCATGAAAAAATTTCAGCAATCTGTTCGCGAGAAGCTGGAAGAGTTAAGTAATTATTCGGATAGCAATCTCCAGTTTGAGTTCCGTAATCCGGCGGAAGGAAGCGAGGCCGAACGTGATGCTGTATATTCCGAGTTATCGAAAAAAGGCTTGATCCCCCTTATCGTACAGGAAAATGATATCCAGGGAGGTACAACTCAGCGGTTGATATTTCCTGGGGTAATTGTTAATTATAAGGGGAAGGAGTTTATCATAAATCTTGTTCAGGATAACCCGTTGTACTCGGTAGAGGAGAACCTCAACTTTGCACAACAAAATTTGGAATATAATTTTGTCAGCGTTATTGAGCAGATTAGTCGGGATAAAAAACCTTTGGTGGCTTTTATCGAGGGGCATGATGAACTTGGCGATTACGATCTGGGTGATATTATGTTGGAACTAGCCAATTATTATGCGGTTGAAAGAGTTACATTAAACGGTAATATAGGGATACTCGACGATTTTAAGGCGGCTGTTATTGCCAAACCTATGCAAAAATGGAGTGAGGAGGATAAATTAGTTATTGACCAATACATTATGAATGGTGGACGGACTGCATGGTTTCTTGATGCCGTATACATACACGAGGATAGCCTGTCGCGTGGCGATATGACGCTTGGTCTTGTATGCGAGCATAATTTAAACGACCAGCTTTTCCGGTACGGAGTACGTATAAATGCCAATGTAATTCAGGATTTGCAGTGTGCTGTCTGGCCGGTTAATTTTGCCCCGCAGGGGATGCCGCCCGATTTCCGCCCTGTTCATTGGCCTTATTTCTCGTTATTGATTCCGCCGGGAGATAATCCTGTAACAAAAGGTTTGAACCTCATCCGATCGCAGTATCCGGGAGTAATTGACACGGTAGGCTTAGGTAATAATGTGAAGAAGACTTTTTTATTAAACTCTTCGGATCGATCGAAAATAACTAATGCGCCTTTATTGATTAGTTTACGTCAAATTGAAGATGGTTATTCACAAATGGGATTTAACCAGTCCTATTTACCTGTTGCCGCACTGCTCGAAGGTATTTTCGAGTCGCCTTTCCGTAATCGTATGCTTAGCCAGTATAATCACGGGCAGGCTTTCGATTTTAAATCGCAAAGCCAAGAAACTAAAATGATTATAGTTTCCGACGGCGATATTATCCGTAACGATGTTGTGCGCCGTGGTAGTCGTGTTATACCTTACCCGCTAGGGGTTGATAAATATACAGGGCAAGTGTATGGAAATAAAGAGTTTGTAAAAAATATTATTAATTATTTAGCCGATGAAAATGATTTAATGCAGATTCGTAATTACGACTATATGTTACGTTTGCTCGATAAATCGAAGGTGGCAGGCAACCATACCCTGATAATACTTGTTAATACCATACTACCGGTTATGTTAGTATTATTGTCGGCTATTGTATTTTTATGGTGGCGTAAACGCAGGTATGCAAGATAGGATTGTGAATTGATAATGGTAGTATCACGCACACGATTTTTTAATTGGATATACGATATGTATAATGTGAAAAATCCCATTGCTAGCGCGAGCTTGTAGTCCGTGCCTCGCAGAGAATATTTTGAAATCGTTTTGGCACAGGCTGCAAATCCGCACCAGTGGAAGCATATCGAGTTTTACGCTTAACAATTAGCATATTTAATATATTGACCATTTAATCTATATAAATCTTGGAGTATGAGAATATATTTAAAGATATTTTTTGTTGTAATAATATTGCTTATCGCTTTTTGGCTTGTGTTTTCGCGGTACGGCATGTTCCGCTCCGATAAACGGTTTGCATGTTCCCGACCCGAACAAATTACACGGGTCGAAATTAATAATCGTGATTTTGCAGTGGTACTGGAAAAAACAGGTGGCGGCTGGGCAATAAATGAAACACATTTGGCAAATAAAGATATGATTGACAACATGAAACTTGTTATATCCAAATTAAAAGTGGAGTACCCTTTGCCCAAAATGTATGCCGAAACAATTACTGATAGTTTAATTGTGACCGAAGGTATGCACGTTAAACTATATGTCGGTAAATCGTTGAAAAAGAGTTATTATTTATATGCATCGGATAGTTTGGAGTGTATAGGTCTTATCGAAGGTAAAAAGCAGGCCTATAGTTTATACATGTCCGGTTTTACTGTAAATCCGTATAAATATTTAAGTGCAAACCCGTCTTTCTGGTTAGATAATATAGCCTTTTCATATTATCCTAACGAAATTGTTTCGGTTGAGGTTGAAAATATGCATGAACCCAGGCAGTCGTTTAAAATTAAGCTTAGAGGTGTAAATGACTATAAATTAATTGATAGCTACAATTTAAGAGAAGCGCCTGATTTTGATACCCTAATGATAAAACGCTACCTGACATATTTTAACATGGTTGCTTTTGACAGTTACCCTGATTTATCGGAGGAAGATAAACAGGAAATATTGTTATCCGATTATGCCTATGTATTGCATATTGAAACGAAAAATGAAAAAAACAGTTATCGGGTAATTTACATTCCGGTTAACGATGAGTTGGATGCCTATGGTAATCCATTACAGTATGATCGTCAGTATTTTTACCTTAGCATGAATAATGGGAATGATATCGCCAAAGCCTCGTGGTTGGTTTTCGACATACTGCTGAAAAACTTATTGGATTTTGTTGATAAGTAGTTCCGGTTTTTTTTGAATATCTGCTAAAAAATTTGTAAAATTGACATCTCAAAAAATGAAAAGATGAGGGTGTAAGTTATTTATATTCAATAATATTTTTTGATTTTAAGAATTAATTATTTAACATCATAGCGTGATATGAAATTTATTGTATCCAGTAGCGAATTATTAAGCAATTTACAATCAATCAGTAAAGTTATCAGTAGTAAAAATACATTGCCGATACTTGATAATTTTCTTTTTCAATTACATAATAACAAATTGAAGATTACTGCATCAGACCTTGAAACAACGTTGGTTACAACATTAACTATCGAAAATATAGAGGTTGAAGGAGATATTGCAATTCCGGCAAAATTGCTTACCGATACGTTGAAAGAGTTTGCAGACCAGCCTTTAACCATAATCGTTAACCCATCCAACTTGTCGGTTGAAATTAGTTGGTCAACAGGTAAATTTAATATACCCGGCTCAAATGCCGATGATTATCCGCTTGTTCCCGAATTAAAAAAGGATACGAAAGTTGCTTTGCAAATCGATTCGTCAATTTTGATGGAAGCAATCAGCAAAACATATTTTGCCACAGCCGATGACGAACTGCGCCCGGTAATGAACGGTATTTATTTCGATATAAAAACCGATGAAATTACTTTTGTAGCTTCTGATGCCCATAAGTTGGTTCGTTACCGCCGTACCGATTTGCAGGCGCCTGAAACATCATCATTTATTTTGCCAAAAAAACCGGCTTCGTTGTTACGTAATATTTTAGGTAAAGAGAATAATCCAGTTCAACTGGAGTTTGATGATAAAAATGCAAGTTTCAGCGTAACCCATTTTAAAATGGTTTGCCGTTTGGTTGAAGGGATATATCCGGCCTATAACTCGGTTATCCCTATCGACAATCCGAACAAAGTTACGATCGACAGGATTGATTTGTTAAATTGCGTGCGTCGTGTATCGGTTTTCTCGAACCAGGCCAGTAATTTAATCAAATTGAAAATAGTAGGTAACGAATTGTCGATTTCGGCACAAGATTTGGACTTCTCAATTTCGGCTATCGACCGTTTGAATTGCCAGTACGATGGCGAAGATATGGAAATCGGTTTTAAATCGACATTTCTGATTGAAATTCTGGCAAATCTGCCGTCGACCAATGTTAATATCGAACTATCCGATCCGGGGCGGGCAGGTTTATTTTTGCCGTTCGAAAAGGATGACGAAAACGAAGATATCTTGATGTTGTTAATGCCTATGATGATTGGACTATAAGAGCTTTAAAATCAATATAGATATAGCCCGATGAAAAAGCATCGGGCTTTGTCTTTAAAAATGGAAACCTAATTTAGCTAAAATGAGACTATCTATCAAAAATCCGATAATAGTATTCGACCTTGAAACTACGGGGGTCGATGTATCGAAAGACAGAATTGTTGAAATATCAATTATTAAAGTGCATACTAATGGTAATGAGGAAGTAAAAACCCGCCGGATAAATCCTGAAATTCCTATTTCGTCGCAATCGACAGCTATACACGGTATTACAGATGATGATGTAAAGGATTGCCCTACATTTAAAGAAGTTGCCAAAAGTCTGGCACAGTTTATCGAGGACTGTGATATTGTGGGGTATAACTCGATAAAATTTGACGTTCCGGTTTTGGTTGAGGAGTTTTTAAGGGCAGGGGTCGAAATCGACTTGCGCAAACGCAAAATGATTGATGTACAGAATATTTTCCATAGAATGGAACAACGTACATTGTCAGCGGCTTATAAATTCTACTGTGACAAGGAACTGGAAAATGCGCATAGCGCAGAAGCTGATACGTTTGCTACCTACAAAATTCTACAGGCACAGCTCGATCGTTATCCCGATTTACAGAATGATGTAAACTACCTTTCCGAATTTTCGGCACGGACGCGAAATCTTGATTATGCCGGACGTATTGTACTGAATGATAAGGACGAACCTGTTTTTAATTTCGGCAAACATAAAGGTAAACCGGTAAAAGAAGTATTGACCCATGAAGCTACCTATTACAGCTGGATGATGAACGGCGATTTTACGTTGGATACAAAACGGGTACTTACCAAAATTAGGCTGAGTATGATGAATATGTAATTATTACATAAATGATAAAGGGTAGGGGAGGAGTATAGAATCTGTATAACATGTCTATTTTATTCGATGTTTATCAAACAAGGTGCGTAATAGTATTCTCATGAAAATTATTTGTATAGGATTAAATTATATCGACCATTTGAAAGAGATGGGGAGTAAGATGCTCGAAAATCCTGTTTTTTTTATGAAGCCCGATACGGCATTGCTACGGAATAATCAACCGTTTTTTTATCCAGATTTTACGAAAGAATTGCATTATGAGCTTGAGTTGGTGTTGCGTATACATAAAGTAGGACGGAGTATTGCCGAAAAATATGCATCAAAATATTATAATGAAATAGGGATTGGTATTGATTTTACGGCACGCGATATTCAGCGGCAATGTAAAGATAAAGGCTTGCCCTGGGAAATTGCCAAAGCCTTTGATTATTCGGCTCCTATTAGCAGTTGTTTTATTCCACTTGCCGAATTCAATAATTTACAGGATATTAACTTTCGGTTGGATATTAACGGGAAAACGGTACAACAAGGCAACAGCCGCGATTTAATTTTCGGGTTTAATAGGCTTGTATCGTACGTATCCCAATTTCTTACTTTAAAAATTGGTGATTTAATTTTTACGGGTACGCCTGCAGGTGTGGGGCAGGTAAAAATTGGCGATAATTTAAAAGCATATATCGGTAACGAGCTTTTAATGGATTTCGAGATCAAATAGTTTTCGCAATACCAATCACCGAATACGACCAAAGCGAAGAAAAATTATTTATTTCCCATAATGAATAATTATCTTTGAATGCAAGCAGCCAAATAAATTCGACAAAATACTGGACAACAAACACCCAGTACGATTGTGATATGCATTTT
>JAISFN010000170.1 GCA_031263585.1 Prevotellaceae bacterium
GTAGGCTCTCCGGCGGAAACCAATTGATCGCAATACCCGGCCATTGATGTTAAAGCATGCGCCGACGAATAGGTTTCCCTGTCTTGCAATATGTATATTTTCCCATCGTAATGCAAGCCATCCGCATCAGGGATAAAGGTAAGCCCTCCATCCGTTACCCAATATTCTTCATTATCTAATTGGCTTATTTTTTTGGACTTCATTTCTGATTTAGTACGCTCGTCGGCATACTTCTCCATATATTTTGATTTTTTATATGCCGCAGAAACTTTTACATCCAAAGTATCTTTTATAATGTATTTTAATACCGAATGCCAAACGCCGTCGCCCCCGCCCCCGTTGTTACGGACATCGATAACCACCTTTTTAATATCCTTGTTCACTCCTTCCTCTTTTATTTTCGACAATATCGCCTCGGAATTTTGCATTTGGCGTAAATAATAGATGTATAAAATTTTCGAATCAGCAAAATACCCGACCCGCAAAGTACATAAATTATCGAAAATAGTTTATAAAAACTTATGTACTTTTGTGTTTTACATAAGCAGTTATTATGTTGACATTATCACCAAAGCAATGGCTTGATTATGAACTGGTAGATTGCGGCGACTTTGAAAAGCTGGAACGTTTCGGCAAATACATAATCCGCCGCCCCGAACCAAAAGCCATATGGACAAAGTCGCTAACCGACCGGGAGTGGGCGGATATGGCTCATAGCACATTTAAAACGGGGGCAGGCTTTGGCAAATCGGGCAAAGAGGACAGCGGGCAATGGATAAGTAAACGCGAAATGCCCGAACAATGGTATATCAATTATAATTATAAGAGCTTGAAAATGCACATGCGATTAGGTCTTACTTCATTTAAGCATGTAGGTATTTTCCCCGAACAGGCTCCCAGTTGGAATTACATTTATGATTCGATTAAAGAGCTTAATATAAATAATCCACGTATACTTAATTTATTTGCTTATACAGGTGGAGCTTCGCTGGTTGCCAAAGCCGCAGGAGCCGATATAATCCACCTCGACTCTGTACGACAAGTGGTTACATGGGCTCACGAAAATATGAAAGCAAGCAAACTCGACAACATCCACTGGATAATTGACGACGCTATGAAATTTATCCGCCGTGAGGTTAAACGGGGAAACAAATACCAGGGTATTATGCTCGATCCTCCGGCATATGGGCATGGCGTTGACGGCGAAAAATGGAAACTTGATAAAGATATACTCGAAATGATGAACCATTGCCAAAGTATACTGGCAATCGAAAACAGCTTTTTGATTTTAAATTTGTACTCCAACGGCTTCTCGGCTTTGGTTGCCGATACGCTCACCAACAGTATTTTTACCCATAAAAAACAAAATGAATTCGGCGAACTTGTACTTGAAGACAGATTTGGTAAACGATTACCTTTAAGCGTTTTTTCAAGATTTAAACAATAAACTTGTTAATGGCTAATGGTAAAGTACTAAGCAACAACTTGTTCGTCTGGTTCATTTGTCCACCGGCACACAACCCCGTTAGCATATAATACAAAAATCCTCTTATCTTACGAGAAGACAGATGGTTTTTCTTATCATTGACAATATCGGTTTATTTCACACGTTCCGAATATTCGCGAGTACGGGTATCAACCTTGATTTTTTCGCCCTGGTTAATAAATAATGGGACTTTAATCTCAGCGTCAGTTTCCAGTGTAGCAGCCTTTAGCGACGATGTTGATGCCGTATCGCCTTTTAAACCGGGTTCGGTATAAGTAACCTCTAATTCAACAAAGGGGGGTAGTTCGCATGTTAATACGCGCTCTTCGTCGGCGTAAAACATCATTTCAACATATTGACCTTCTTTCATCAAGTCGGCATTATCTACCATTTCTTCCGGTAAATCAACCTGTTCAAAAGTTTCGTTATGCATAAAGTGGAATCCCGACTCGTCTTTATACAAAAACTGGTACGGACGGCGCTCAATATTAATTAAATCGATTTTTTCCCCTGCCGTGAATGTATTTTCCAGTATCCTTCCGTTCTCAAGGTTCCGCATTTTTACCTTTACAAAAGCGCCGCCTTTACCCGGTTTAACGTGCTGGAAATATACAATGGAACATGGCTTGCGATTAAATTCGATACACAGTCCGTTTTTAAAATCTGCTGTAGTTGCCATAATTACTTTTTATTTAATTTTCAATTGATTATACTTATTCTATTTTTGATGGTTTAAGTTGTATTGTAAGCTATTTTTGATACAACTCTGTCTCTTTAAATTTGAATTACAAAAATACAAAAATCAATTTATTTTTCAATACCCGATTCAACAATCTGATTTTTAATTGCCAAAATATACTTAATCGTTAAAATAAATGCAACTGCGGATAATATGACTATGCGTCGCCAAAGGATTAAAAAACTTTATCGCCGTTAAATCATTTTCATTTCTCTCTTTTTGCAACATTAAAATATCCCCATATCTGGCATTAATCAGCTCATTATAGCATGTTAACGAGATATTAGCGGGAATAATAAAGTAAAAAGCTTCAACAATATTATTGTAGTTATTTTTATCGGATAAACTAAAAACCATGGTTTCAAGGCTTACCTGCGGATCAATCGTTATCACCTCGACATAAGCTTTGCAGCTTTCTTGCATCATAACATTAAAATCTGTAGCCTGCCCGAAGCTTTTAGTAAGCCAGTTGCCTTTAAATTCCTTTTGCCTAAAAGGTTCCATATATAGCTTGTCATGTCCCTCATGCCGTAACAACATGTTGCCGTCCAAAACCATAATAATACGATTAATACCCGGCAATCGGGTAAATGTCGATTCTTCCGTCTCAATTGTTGCTGTGCTTATTCGCCATAAAAAATTATGTTTGTCGTATTGTGCATCCTCGGGATATATAGCTAATTGGGTTGTTGTACCTCCACTCCATATCGCGGTGTTAAGCTGCTCTTTATGTGTAAATTTATACTTCATTTCTATTTAAATTAAATCCATCTCATGTTATTTATTTCATAAATTATCCATAGTACAACTCCAGTTTCGATAAGCAAAATAACTGCAATCCCGATAAGGTAAGCATTGCAGAACTGCAATTTCTCCAGCTTGCGCCACTTTACAGCTTTAATAGCCATCCGAATTATAAAAACTAAGGCTATTAAGCCGGTAACAAATGGCAAAATAAAAAATAAAAATGGTTCGATTAGTATTAAAATGAGCGATAAGAAAAATGAAATGCCTATGTACAAGGCTAATTGTATCATAACGTTATCGGCCACTTTCCATATTGGCGCTGATGTTTTAGACATTGATTTAAATTGAAGATTTTATGATTTTTAAACTATAACCGTAAATTCTTTCGTCTACTTAGTATCTAAGTTAATGTACCGGTGAGATAATATACCAATAAATAAATCAGTAAATTATCATTTTACACTTCTCAATTATAACTCTTAATAAAATCTATATAATCTTTTTCGCTCTCTATAATCTTCCGGCAAATCCATTTGTGTAAAAATACATATTTTTATTTACCTCGTAAGCTTTTATCCAAAATACTTGGTACTGTCCATGTAATAGGCGGTAAGCTCTAAACAAAATTTATTAACTTTGTTTCTTATATTTTTTGGAAAATGGATTTTTTACTCACACTGTTTCTTACTATACTCTTATTGGGCTTATTAATACGTCTTTTGGCTCCTTTTCTGTTAAAGTTATTTATGAAACGGATAAGCAAACGTTTTGAACAGCAAGGGGAAAGCTATAACCAACGAAACAACCGCGGGCAGCGTCGCGAGGGGGAAATTACCATAGAGCAAAATCAAAAACTTCAGGATAAAGTAATTGATAAGAATATAGGTGATTATATAGATTTTGAAGAAGAAAAATAAACATTACCCTCAATACTAGAAAATCAGAATTCATTTAATTTATGAGTGAGAAAAAGAAAACCTCAAAAAACTCGAATTTTACACGAGTATTACAATTCGGACGCCCTTTCAGTCGTTTTTGGCCACGTTATCTGACATTGATTTTTCCGGCAATGATTTTCGGGATTTTAAATTTCGGACTGATTTTGCCTGTTCTTCAAATTGTTTTCGAACGGCAACCGATAACGGCGGTAACAACTCCTGATTTTTCGCTCAATTTCAATTATTTTAAAACCCTTTTCAATCATTATATTTATGTAATCCATGAATCGTTCGGTATGAGTGGTACATTGATATTTATTTGCCTATCTGTTTTAATAGCTTCGTTATTAGCTAATTTATTCAAATATCTTGCTCAACGGGTTTTGGTATCGATGCGGATGACCGTATTGACGAATATACGGAATGCTATTTATGACAAAATCACCCGTTTGCATGTCGGTTATTTCAATTCGAAACGTAAGGGCGATTTAATTTCAAGTTTTTCGAACGATATTGCCGAAGTACAAGGTAGTATTGTTAATGCTTTTCAGGTTATCTTCCGCGAACCCATCTTAATTATCGGGAATTTAGCCGTTTTGTTTTATATGTCATACCAGCTTACCATTTTTGCTTTAATAGCCTTACCTATATCGGCATGGCTTATCGGGCGAGTATCGCGTAAATTAAAGCGTAATGCCACCGAAGCACAGGCATTGCAAGGCGATATTACAAGTGTGATTGAAGAAACTATATCGGGTATACGTATTATTAAAGCATTTAATGCGCAAAGTTATGTACGCAAAAAATTCCACTGGCTGAATAATAAACTGAGGATAGCTTCGAAAAAGGTTAATAATCGTCAGGAACTCGCATCGCCTTTGTCCGAATTTTTTGGGGTAGCTGTAATTATTTCGTTATTATATTTTGGCGGGATGCTCGTAATGAA
Source organism: Prevotellaceae bacterium (assembly GCA_031263585.1). Taxonomy (GTDB): domain Bacteria; phylum Bacteroidota; class Bacteroidia; order Bacteroidales; family UBA932; genus JAISFN01. The sequence goes on from JAISFN010000170.1 coordinate 4,857, forward strand.
TAATCAATTGAACATGGGAGCTTCGGAGTTTATTGTCTATATTGCTTTTTATTATAATATACTGATTCCGGTTAAGGAAGTTGCGCGGTCATATACCGGTATACAACGAGGACTGGCCTCGGCAGAACGTATATTTACGATTATAGATTATCCGGCGGATATTTTAAAAAAGGAAAATCCGGTTTTGATTACCGAATTCAAAAGCGATATTTCATTTAAAAATGTATCATTTGTATACCCTAACGGCAGCGAGGAGGTATTGCAAAATATAAACTTTACTATACCAAAAGGTAAAATGTATGCCCTTGTTGGACATTCGGGCGCCGGAAAATCGACCATTGCTGATCTTATTCCCCGTTTTTACGATGTTACTTCGGGCGAATTACTGATTGACGGAATAAATATAAAAGATTACCAGCCGCGCGAGCTTATCAACCTGATGGGTATTGTAAACCAGGAGGCCATTTTGTTTAATGATACTGTGCACAACAACATTGCATTCGGTATGGAGCATGTAAGTGAAGGTGCAGTTATTGAGGCTGCTAAAATTGCTAATGCCCATGAATTTATCATACAAATGCCGAATGGTTACCAAACCAATATCGGTGACAGGGGAAACCGTTTGTCGGGCGGACAAAGGCAACGCCTGGCCATAGCACGGGCTGTTCTGAAAAATCCCCCGATATTAATTCTGGACGAAGCAACCTCTGCTTTAGATACTGAATCGGAAAAACTTGTACAGGATGCTCTTACCCGGCTAATGGTAAACCGTACATCTATTGTTATTGCACACCGTTTGTCGACCATTCAACATGCCGACCAGATAATTGTTTTACAAAAAGGGCAAATTATAGAACAAGGAACACATAACGAACTGTTACAACTTAAAGGCGCATACTGTAACTTATGTAAATTACAGATGTTTAAATAGTATTATATAAAGTTAATGCTATTGTGCCGAACTAAATAAATATCGAAGATTTAAGATTGGCTTTGCCGAGTTCATAAATTCGGTTGTTAATTTTATATTTTTTGTGTTGATAGATTACATTTTAATACTTTTGAAATATAACTATAAATTATTTTGACTACTTAACTTAAGCTCAGTAATATTTTATTTATGACAAAGCAAAGTTTTTTATACGATTTGGAACAAAGCCTGAAAAACAATTGGGACTTACCTGCACTGACAGATTATAAGGGAAAAACCTATTACTATAAGGATGTTGCAGAAAAAATTGCTCGGCTTCACATTTTATTTGAAGCATGCGGGCTGAGAAAAGGAGATAAAGTATCCATTGTTGCGCGTAACTTGTCGAATTGGGGCATTACCTTTTTAGCAACTGTAAGTTATGGTGCGGTTGCCGTACCCATTCTCCATGAATTTAAGGCAGATAATGTACATCACATTGTAAATCACTCTGAGTCTAAAATATTATTTGCCGGTGATATTACCTGGGAAAACCTTAATGAGGAAATGATGCCTAAACTGGATGTTATTGTCATTTTAAATGATTTTTCGATAGTTAAAGCCAAAGACAAGAATGTGCAGAAGGCACACCAGTTTATCGACAAAAAATTCAGTAAATGCTATCCCGAAAACTTTGGCAAAGAACATATCGAGTACCACAAGGATAAGCCTGAAGAACTAGCTGTTATAAATTATACCTCAGGTACGACGGGCTTTTCAAAAGGTGTGATGCTGCCTTTCCGTAGCCTGTGGGCGAATATAGAATTTGCCCGCAAAGCGCTTAAGGAATTGCAGCCCGGAGACACCATTGTATCCATGCTGCCAATGGCGCATATGTATGGCCTGTCGTTCGAGTTTTTATATGAGTTACAACAGGGATGCCACATTTATTTTTTAACCCGCATGCCTACCCCGAAAGTTATACTTGAAGCATTTGCCGAAATTAAACCCCGCTTGGTTATTTCCGTGCCGCTGATTATTGAAAAAATTTACAAAAAACAATTGCAACCGATACTTAATAAGCCGTTTATAAAACTGATGATGCGTTTACCCATTATCGACCAACGTATCTGTAAAAAAATAAATGCCAAACTTACCGAAGCTTTCGGTGGTAAGTTTTTCGAGATTATTATCGGCGGAGCGGCATTTAATCCAGAAGTAGAAACGTTTCTGAAAAAGATAGGATTCCGGTATACTATGGGATATGGCATGACCGAATGCGCCCCCATTATTACGTATGACGATTGGAAAACTAATCGTTTATTCTCGTGCGGTAAAGCAGTACCCCGCATGGAGGTGAAAATAGATTCTCCTGATCCTGAAAACGTTGTGGGTGAAATTTTAACACGAGGGATGAATACCATGCTGGGTTACTATAAAAACTCCGAAGCTACCGAAGCCATATTAGATAAAGACGGGTGGCTGCACACTGGCGACCTTGCCATTATGGATAAAGACGGGTATATATACATTAAAGGACGAAGTAAAAACCTGATTTTAGGCCCGTCAGGGCAAAATATTTATCCCGAAGAAATCGAAGCCCGCATTAATAACATGAAATATGTTACCGAGTCGTTGATTATTGAAAGCGAAGGCAAATTGATTGCCCTGATATACCCCGACTATGAGCAAACGGATAATGATAAATTAGACACGGAAGGTATTGAAAAGGCTATGGAAGAAAACCGCAAACAGATCAACGAATTATTGCCCCAATACAGCCAGATAGCGCAAGTGAAAATATACCCCGAAGAATTTGAGAAAACACCTAAAAAAAGTATCAAACGATTTATGTATCAGACATAGTATAATTACCATAGAGATTCTACATAATTATCCGCGTTGTTTTACCGTTTCAAACAACAATATGGCTGCCGCAGCCGATACATTTAAAGACTTGATTGAACCTTTGAGCGGTATTTTAATTAACTCATCGCACAGTTCTAAATTTGTGCGACTTATACCTGTACCTTCCGACCCCATAATTATGGCTGCCGGGCGATTAAGATCGACGTTAAAGTAATTTTTATCCGCCTTCTCGCTTGCGCCGACAATAGCAACATCCAAAGATTTTAAAACATAAATGGCCGTTTTAAGATTAGGAACCCGGCATACCGGTATCCGGTTTAACGTACCGGCCGATGTTTTCATCGCATCGGCATTTAACGGGGCGCCTCCCTTAGCGGGAATAACAATGGCGTGTACCCCTGCACACTCAGCCGAACGGGCTATCGCCCCGAAATTACGCACATCGGTAACACCATCGAGCAATAGCACAAACGGCTTTTCGCCTTGTTCAATTACCTTATCCAAAACCTCTTCCAAATTGGCATACTCAATATTTGCTATCCAAGCCACCACTCCCTGATGGTTCATATTTTTAGTTATCCGGTTAAGCCTTTCGACAGGAACCCATTGAATTTGAATGTTATTTTGTTTCAACAAGTTTTGTAATTCGCGGAATAATTCGCCTTCAAGTCCCTGGCGCAACATTAATTTTTCAATCTGCTTGCCCGACTTTATGGTCTCCATAACAGGACGCATGCCGAATATGATATTTTTTTGCGATGTTTTGTCCATTACAATACAGTTTAATTATAAAAAGGTGACAATTATTTACTTAGTATTAATTACCGAACGTAACCTCTAATAAGTAAAAACTCATTTCAAATAAAATATAATTATGCAGTATACTACAATGTTTTATAGCAAATTTACTGCGAATTTACCATTCGTATTCCCACATCGGTAATTCCGGGCAGTTCATTTTCGCGCATACCCTGGCGGATTTGGAAAAGATAATTTCCCGTACCGGCAAAACGAACATTTTTGCGAAACAGGAACCGATTATCCCAAAGTTGCGAAAAGCCTTTGCCCGTCCACTTTCCATGAACATCGCTCAATATGTAGTGCATGGTATCGGTTACCATTGCCCCCGTAGGCGCTGTTACAGTAATAAACAAATATATATTGCTATACGGGTAGTCATTCCTATTTCGGAGATATATTTCCAAATCATAGTATTGTACCGTATCATCTACAGGTATGGTAATCGATACGATTTTGTTTTTATCCCATAATCCGGCATTAATTGCTACATTTTGTTCAAAAACATAATTTTTCGAACCGCATGACATGCAACATACCCCGGCAAAAAGAATCAGTAAATTATATCTTAGCCGTGCCATCATTTATTATTTTTTTAATAATGGGTTTTATGGGAGAATCGTTATTATTCGGATTATTTCCGCCGTTTTTATTTTCTTTTTTCGAGTTTTCATTCCTTTCCCTTTTTCCCTTGCGAGGATTATTTTCGCGTTTACGGCGATTATTTTTACCCTTGTTTTGCGGTTTATCAAACCGGGTTATATCATCGTCTTCCAATACACTCTTAAACTCGAGCCGGAATTCTGCATCTGCTTTTTCAATCGTCAAAACGTCTATCTTTTTGCCCTGTTTGTTCAGTTCTATAACTTCTTTTACTCTGTCGACAGGAACGGCCACTAAATTTGCAGCTATAGTAGGGTCGGTACTGAACCACATCAAGCCTTTAAGAGCATCGGTTTTTTGCAGATAATATTGCCCCTGAATTGTTTGCAAAGGTTCTGTAATCTGTGGGAAATGCTGTAGAGCATCTATGTAGGTATCTAGTTCATAATTAAGGCAGCACTTGAGTTTGCTGCACTGCCCTGCCAACTTCTGCGGATTGATCGTTATTTCCTGATACCGCGCCGCATTGGTTGCCACCGATACAAACGAATGCATCCATTGGGCGCAACACAATTCGCGACCGCATGGCCCGATACCTCCAATAAGTCCGGCTTCCTGGCGTGCCCCGATCTGCCTCATTTCAATACGGATACGAAATTCTTCCGCCAAAATTTTAATTAATTCGCGAAAATCCACACGTTCGTCGGCAATATAGTAAAATATCGCTTTAGTCCTGTCTCCCTGATACTCAACATCGCCTATTTTCATGTTCAGCTTCAATGAGGCCGTTATCTGCCTCGATTTTATCATTGTTGAATATTCCAGGCTCACAGCCTCCTGCCACTTTTCAATGTCGGTCGATTTCGCTTTACGGTATATCTTTTTTAACTCGCACTCATTTAAATTAATGCCGGTTTTAATCAGTTTCAGTTCGGCAACAGGCCCCATTGCCGACACTATTCCAATATCGTGTCCAGGTGATGCCTCAACCGCAACAACATCCCCATTCTGTAAAGGCCGGTTGTTGCAATTGCGGTAAAAGCCTTTGCGGGTATTTTTAAAGCGTATTTCGAAAATATCATAATTCTTATCGGCTGGGATATTTTTCAACCAATCGAATACCGTAAGTTTATGGCAACCTTCAACATTTAAACAGCTATATTCACCCAACGAATTGCGCGAAGCATAACAACCCCGCGACCAGTATAATGAATCTTTTATTTTTTTCATCCTTTATATTTTGATCAGAATATCGAGTCTTAATTTAAGATGCAAAGTTACGATAAATAGCTTATGTAAATTATATCAGATTTCATAAATTATAGCCCGGTTATTTATAATCGCCAAAATGAAATGTCCATTTTTTTTAGAACTTTATTAAATATTTTTGGGCTATACGGTTTTGATTGGCGCCCATTAATAGGCAGCCTCAAGTTTAAACGAACAGTCCCGAACCAAATTCGGGGCTTTTAAAATACGTTTCAAAAGCCTTTAATAAGCTTTTAAATACTCA
>JAISFN010000052.1 GCA_031263585.1 Prevotellaceae bacterium
TTAGGCGGCTGGCGAAAGACTACGAACGCACGATAGAATCTTCCGAAACGATGGTTTATCTCGCTTTTATCGCGCTGATGATTAAATTTTTATAATGAAAATTTTTAGACAAACTCTTATACTATGTCTGGTAATAGATCCTTGACTGATTCGAGCTTGACTTTGGCCATTCGACCTTCTACTATAAATAAGGCCGCCGAGTAGAAACTCTGTTTTATACAGTTTCCCGAGTTCTTGTTTTTCTTCTTCCGACAGCCTTACAATTTTATTAATTGTAATTAATTAAAAGACAAATTTACTAAATGTTGTGTAAATATAAAACAGTACGACAATAAATGTCAGGGCAAACGTATCAAAAATATTCCATATATATGATTTGATTATTATCAAAATATTATAATGATTCTAAATATAAAATGACAAGATTGTAACGTGCTGAAAATTTTATATTTAATAAATCAACTATTTTGATGCGTTTATCCTGCAATAAATGTTTTAAAGTACGTAGTAGTATTAATATGATTAGAAAAGTAGAAAAATTACACTATCAGATGAGAAATTCTTAACTTCGGGAATAAGCCCTTTTGATTTTAAAACCCTGAAAAGAATAAATTGGTTAATATATAGTCGATAAAATTCTTATTTTTGTACTCAAAATCAAACAAATTTTAAAACTATGGATAATACTTCGGAAACAAACAAACCCCAACCAATGATAAAATATGCGGCCACGTATGGGTTAATATTCGGACTGGCCCTGATATTATTGGCAACCATCGATTATGTGTTTAAAATTTACGGGCAAAACACGCTTTTAACCTTGTTGAATTATGCCGTAATGATTGGAGGCGTTGCCTTGTTTACGGTGATGTATCGTGATAAGGCATTGGGCGGTTACATAACTTACGGGCAAGCAGTGGGTTTTGGCTGTGTGCTGATGATATTCGCCAGCTTTATATCGGGCGTTTTCAGTTACATACTAAACCTTGTCGACCCGTTGTACATGGAAAAACAGTTGGAAATAGCGGCCAATAAGCTCGCTCAGCAAGGATACGATGACTATGTGATTGAACAAAGCATGCGTATAAACCAGATAGTGAAACGCCCGGGGATAGTGTTAATTAGCTCGATAATCGGAGGAGCTCTTATCGGTACTATTATTTCGCTGATTACTTCAATTTTTATTCAGAAAAAGAAAAGCATATTTTAAATGGATATTTCGGTTGTCGTACCCCTGTATAACGAAGACGAATCATTACCCGAACTAGTTGCCTGGATTGAAAAAGTAATGAACGAGAATAACTTCACTTACGAAGTGATACTTGTTGACGATGGCAGTAACGATAATTCGTGGAAAGTAATTGAAAGCCTGGCTGAAAAAAATAAAAACCTCCGGGGGATAAGTTTTCAGCGCAATTATGGTAAATCGGCAGCGCTTTACTGCGGGTTCGAGGCTGTGGAAGGCGATGTGGTAATAACAATGGACGCCGACCTCCAGGACAGCCCCGATGAAATACCTGAACTTTACTACATGATTGTGAGAGACGGTTCCGATTTGGTGTCGGGATGGAAAAAGAAACGTTACGACCCCATATCGAAAACCCTGCCCAGCAAATTTTTCAATGCTACGGCGCGTCTGTTTACGGGAATTAAACTGCATGATTTTAACAGTGGTTTAAAAGCCTATAAAAAGAAAGTGGTTAAAAGCATTGAGATATACGGCGAAATGCACCGCTATATACCCGTGTTGGCTAAACGAGCCGGATTCAGGAAAATAGATGAAAAAGTAATCGAACACCGCGCCCGCAAATACGGGAGAACTAAATTCGGGCTAAGTCGTTTTGTTAACGGGTATTTGGATTTATTGTCGGTAATATTCATATCGAAGTTCGGGAAAAGCCCCATGCATTTTTTCGGATTACTGGGAACTCTTATGTTTATCATCGGCTTTATTATGGCTGCCTACCTTGGTATAGATAAGCTTGTTTGCATGAGTAAAAACATACCCGCCATACTGGTTACCGACAGTCCGTATTTTTACATTGCACTTGCTGTAATGGTTATCGGTACGCAATTGTTTTTGGCCGGGTTTATCGGCGAGCTGGTATCGCGCAATTCGAGCGACAGAAATAAATATTTGATTGACAAGAGATTTTAGATATATGCTTGATGCTTTATAAATTATTTCATATTGATTTAAAAATCATATAAGCTTCGAGCTTGGAATATATGAATACACTGTGGCTTTGTATTTAATAAAATAGGCTATTCTTTTATCCAACTCGCTTATAAATAGTATATTTTATCTAAGCTTGTACCCTGGCAAGCAGGACAGTAAAGTGTAATTTCTATCTTCACTAAGCAAAAATGACACTTTTACTCTGATTAACAATTATTTATATCAGCATACTTTTTACATCACCATCCTTTACTTCGTTCAGGGTGACAAAACGGATAAAATACAATTTTTGAGATATCTTCTTTATTCTAACTACACAAAATCCTGATACTTGTATTTTGATTTTATAATCTAGATAATTTAAAATTCGGATGTAAAATAAAAACAGATATCTGGGAATTTTTCCTGTGCCATTTGTAATGAGTATGGAGAATCGGCCAAAAATACATTCCTGCCATGTTTATCAATAGCCATGTAAGTATATTTCCGTTTAATAAAATCATCAAGCTGTTCTTTATTATCGCTTTCAATCCAGCAGGCTTTATATAGCTGTATGCCCTCATATCGGCATTTTGCTCCATATTCGTGTTCAAGGCGGTATTGTATTACATCGAACTGCAACATGCCCACACAGCCGATTACTTTACGCCCATTCACCTTTAGTGAGAAAAGCTGTGCAACACCCTCGTCCATTAATTGGTCTATACCTTTTGCCAATTGTTTCGATTTTATCGGGTCTGCATTTTCAATATACCGGAACAATTCGGGCGAAAAGCTGGGAATACCTTTGAAATTAAGTTTTTCCCCTTCGGTTAAGGTATCTCCGATTTTAAAATTGCCAGTATCGTGTAAGCCGACAATATCCCCGGGAAAAGATTCGTCGACAATTGATTTTTTATCGGCCAAAAAAGCGTTCGGCGATGAAAATTTTACCTGTTTACTTAAACGTACATGCGTGTATGCCTTATTCCGCTCGAACACCCCCGAACATATTTTGAAAAATGCAATGCGGTCGCGGTGATTAGGGTCGAGGTTTGCGTGAATTTTAAAGATGAAGCCGGTAAGTTTCGGCTCAAACGGACTGATTTCACGGACATTGGTAACCGAGGGACGAGGATGCGGTGCAATTTCGACGAAACAGTTCAACAATTCACGAATCCCGAAATTATTCACAGCACTGCCAAAAAAAACAGGAGATACTTCGCCTTTCAAATACTTGTCCGTTTCAAAAACAGGGTAAATAGCTTCAATAAGTTCAAGCTCTTCCCGTAAATGCGCTGCTGCCTTTTCGCCAACGTATTTATCAATTTCCGATGAGGTTAGATTGCTTATTTCAATTGATTTACTCTCATCACGCTGCCTATCTTCGGTAAAAAATAACTGTAATTTATTCTCGTAACGGTTGTATACCCCTTTAAATGAAGAGCCTGATCCGATATTCCAGCTTAACGGATGAACATTGATTTTCAATTCCTTTTCAATCTCATTCAATAATTCGAAAGAATCCATGCTCTCGCGGTCTAGTTTGTTAATGAACATAATAACAGGGGTATTGCGCATGCGGCATACTTCCATCAAGCGGCGGGTTTGCACTTCGATACCCTTTGCCCCGTCGATAACAATAATAACGCTGTCGACGGCCGTAAGCGTACGGTAAGTATCCTCTGCAAAATCCTCGTGTCCAGGTGTATCCAATATATTTACCTTAGCTCCTTTATATTCGAAAGCCATTACCGAAGTCGATACCGATATCCCGCGTTGGCGTTCAATCTCCATAAAATCAGATGTAGCTGATTTTTTAATTTTATTCGATTTAACAGCACCTGCAGTATGTATAGCTCCTCCGAATAGCAATAATTTTTCGGTTAATGTTGTTTTACCGGCATCGGGGTGTGCAATAATAGCAAAGGTGCGCCTGCGCTCTATTTCTTGTTTTAAATCCATTTTTTGCTTTTGTGGGAAAAATATCAGGCAACAAAGGTAAATATTCAGCAGCATAAATGAAAATGGAAAAGGATTTATATGCGCTTAAAATTTTAACATCAACACTTTTTTGTTAACAGTGTTTAGGAGAGCGATAAAATTTAAAACTCCGTGCAAAAACAAAAGGAGAGCTACTTTTTTTAGTATTTAACAGTGAATAATAGCCCGTTATTAAACAATGATAATTGTATAATATATTGTAAATTAAATTATAGGTGGTGATTTAAAAAGTATTCTGGTGTAAGGGTTTGGTAATCAGTTAATGAATTTGTATTTTAGTAAATGAAAATAAATATCACGCTCCATTGTCCCGATTGTCAGGGTACAAAGATAAAAAGGAATGCTAAGAAACCGTATGGGAAGCAGAATTATTTATGCAAGAAATGCGGGCGTCAGTTTATCGGCAACCACGCCTTGTGGTACAAAGGATGTCATTCTTCCCTGAAACAAAAGATATTATTGATGCTCGTCCGCGGGATAGGCATCAGAGATACCGCTGAAATTGAGAAAATCAGCATCAAAAAACTATTGCCGGTATTGCTATGTTTCCTGCATATGATCCAGCCCAGACGACAGTATTATGATTGTTTGGAAGCAGATGAGTTTTGGACTTATGCGGAGAAGAAGAGCGCCAAGCTTTGGTTCATCTATGCCTGCCATAGGGACAGAGCGGCGGAATCGTAACGTTTGTCTGGGGCAAACGGGAGTGAAAACAGCCGAAGACTTGAAGAAAAAATTGTCTGATTCAGGCGTAAACTACGGGCGCATTGCCCATGATGATTGGGATAGCTTTGCGACCGCATTCAAGGGCGGAAACCATCGTACAGGAAAGAAATATACCGTAGGTATCGAGGGGAATAATTGCCGGCTGAGGCATCGTATCAGGCAAGCATTTTGTAAAACTTGCTGTTTTTCAAAAAAACTTGTTTAAACATTTGAAAGCTTTTAATCCCGCTTTCTTTTACATCAATTTCGGCTTTATCTATTTAGCTACTTTGGAGAACACCGCCGAAATAATTATAATGTAAATATAGGCTTTATATTATACAAGGATTTATAACTTTGTCAATTGAAAAAGGTGTTAAGTAACAGGCGACACACGATAAGCCCTTCCTTAGGAGGAGTTGGAGGAGGCTTTTTTGCTTAACATTTACTTTATTTCCGGTTAAACTTGAATAATATTTGAAAATTCTTTTGTATCTTCAACACCTAAAATCTAAAAAATAATCGTATAATGAACAAAATTTTTCATTTTATTTTCGCACTATTAATTTCCTGTGTAGCAGTCTATGCACAGGAAATAGAGTACTCACAACCGGTTAATAACCCCGAGAGTTGCACCAGTATTATGGTTGGTAAAAAGGCTTCGACCGATGGCTCGGTAATGACAAGCCATACTTGCGACGGTAATTACCGTACGTGGATGAATATCGTACCGGCCATGAAATATGAATGGGACACGGTAGTGGGGATTTATAACGGTTTGATGCATACCGAGTTTACTGCCGACCGTACAAATGTGAAACTGAAAGGTACTATTCCGCAGGTACGTGCAACTTATCAATTTTTAAATACGGCTTATCCCTGTTTAAACGAAAAGCAATTAGGAATAGGTGAAACAACCATTACCGGACGCAGGGAGCTGATTAATAAAAACGGGATGTTTATGATTGAGGAGCTTGAACGTATAGCCCTCGAACGTTGTACAACAGCCCGCCAGTCCATTAAACTAATGGGTGAACTAGTTGAAAAATACGGCTATGCCGATGCAGGCGAATGCCTTACAATTGCTGATCCCAAAGAAGTTTGGCATTTTGAAATATTTGGCGAAGGTCCCAATAAAATAGGCGGTGTATGGGCTGCAATCCGTATTCCCGATGATCATGTAGGTGTATCGGCTAACATATCGCGCATATCTACGCTCAATGTAAAGGATACCGATAATTGCATGGCTTCGGCCAATGTTTTTGATGTGGCTAAAAAATTAGGTTATTGGGATGGAAAAGAACCGTTCTCATTCTGGAGAGCCTATAGCGTAGGCAATTATATGGGCGAGAAAAAAGCTTTCGGTATCCGCGAATATTTTATTCTCAGCTACCTTGCACCGTCGCTCAAACTGTCGTACGATGCCGAAGAGTTACCTATTTCCGTAAAGCCTGATAACCCTGTGTCGGTTACCACGGTAATGTCGCTTTTACGCCAAACCTACGAAGATACAGACTGGGATATGACTAAAAATCTGAAGGTTGCTGTCAAAAGAAGGGATAGCGATATTCGTGATACCATCATCAGCAATTCGGCTAACCCATGGATGACAACTGATATGGTGAATATGCTGAACGGGATTAAAGACGGTACGGTAACACGTATGCGTTTGGTATCGGTTCCGCAATGCTCATATTCGCATGTTATCCAGTTACGCGACTGGTTGCCCGATGCTGTAGGCGGTGTTGCCTGGATGTCGCTCGATAATCCGGGACAAAGTCCTCGTTTTCCTGTTTTCTGCGGAGGAACCGAATTACCCGAAAGCTTTAATATCTGCGGTGAACATCGTTTTCGCGAAGATGCGTCGCTTTGGGCATTCCGCTGTACCAATAAGCTATCTACTGTTCGTTGGGGCCTTACAAAAAACATGATGAATAAGGCGATTATGCACTTCGAAAATAAAGGACAAAACGAACTCTCGTTTGTCGAAAGCATGTATAACAAGGTTTTAAAGGCCGAAGGTACCGAAATAGCCAACGAATACCTGGGTAACTATACATCTGACTTTATAGGTGCAACCATGATGAAATGGAAAGAACTGGGCAATACCTTCTGGAAAATGTTTGCCCGCGGATTTTAATTTTATAGCTAATTAAAAAGGATTGGAGAGGCTTATCTCCATCAACAAATCAACAAATACTTTATTACTATTAACATAATACCATAATACTATGAAAAATTTAATTATTTCGTTATTATTAGCCGTGTTGTGTACGGGCTTATTTGCCCAGGAACAACCGCAGGGCTATAAATTTACCGATGTTAAACGCATAAATGCCACACCGGTTAAAAATCAAGCATCAACAGGTACTTGCTGGTGTTTTGCAACGGCTTCGTTCATGGAGTCGGAGTTGTTGCGGATGGGCAAAGGCGAGTACGATCTTTCGGAAATGTTTATTGTCCGACAGAAGTATATGAACCAGTTGCAGGATAATTACGTGCGACAAGGTAAAGGCAATGTAGGGGCAGGGAGTCTTTCGCATACATTTAAAAATGCTTACCGTCAAGTAGGTATTGTACCCGAAGACGTTTATACGGGTATTAATTACGACTCGAAAACGCATAATCACGGCGAACTGGGCAGGTTTACACAAGCTATTGCCGATGTTGCCATGAAAATGAAAAAACGCAGTCCGCAGTATTACGAGCTGGTTAATAACCTATTCGATACTTATTTGGGGAAAATTCCCGAAAAATTTATCTATAAAGGAAAAGAATATACCCCGAAAACATTTACGGAATCGTTGGGTTTAAACATGGACGATTATATCGAGATAACCAGTTTTACGCATCATCCATATTATACAAAATTTGATGTGGAAGTTCCCGACAATTGGGAGCATGAACTTATGTACAATCTTCCGCTCGACGAGTTTATGGAAACGATTGATTACGCCTTAACAAACGGTTATACCGTGTGCTGGGACGGCGATGTAAGTGAAAAAGGTTTCTCGTTTAAAAATGGTGTAGCCATTAATCCTGAAGTGAAAAAGGTAGATGATTATTCGACTACCGACCGCGCCCGTTTCGAAAAAATGGATGAAAAAGAGCGCCTCGAAGAAGTTTATAAGTTCGAACAGCCTTATCCCGAAATTAAAGTAACACCCGAGATACGCCAGCAGGGTTACGAGGCTTTTGTTACAACCGACGACCATCTTATGCATTTAACCGGTATTGTTAAAGACCAAAACAGTACAAAATATTATGTTACTAAAAACTCGTGGGGAACCGATCGTAATGCTTTTGGCGGTTATCTTAACATGTCGGAAAGTTTTGTACGTGCCAAAACAATTTTTATCATGCTCCATAAGGATGCCATCCCTAAAACAATAAAAACAAAACTCGGTTTTAATTGAATAATAGTATCACATATTACGACACACGATTTTTTATATTGATGCGTTAATTTATGAATGTAAGAATTATTTTGTAATTTACTAATTTATAAATTTTTATATATAAAAATATTGCATATCGTGTGTCATGATATGTGATACTTGCTTTCATATGAACATAAAAATATATCAGGTTGATGCCTTTGCCCTTAAGGCTTTTTCGGGCAATTCAGCAGCGGTATGTCCCTTGGAGCAATGGTTGGACGATGCTATTTTGCACGGTATTGCCATGGAAAATAACCTTGCCGAAACCGCTTTTTATGTTAAGCAAGCTGACCGTTACCAGATAAGGTGGATTACCCCGACAGTTGAGGTCGATTTGTGCGGACATGCCACATTAGCTACGGCATTTGTGTTGTTCAATTATGAAAATCACGAAGGTGATGTTATTTATTTCGATTCGATCAGGAACGGGGAATTGACCGTAAGCAGGCAAGGCAAATTATTGACATTAAATTTCCCGACAGATGTGTTTGAAGAAGTAAAGCCGGAAGATAACGCTGCGGATAGTTTTAACATTAAACCACGGGCAATATACAAAGGCAAGACAGACTATATGTTTGTTTTTGAAAAGGAAGAAGATATCGCAAACATTATACCCGACTACTCCGTTATATCGAAATTGGATGTGCGCGGAATTATCGTTACGGCCAAAGGAAATGAAGTGGATTTTGTATCGAGGTTTTTTGGCCCGCAATCGGGTATTAATGAAGATCCGGTTACTGGGTCAGCACATACTACGCTTACGCCTTATTGGGCTAAAAAGCTTGGTAAAAACAAGCTATCGGCTTTACAACTCTCGCAGCGCCGCGGCTATTTGCAATGTAAATACTTAGGAGATCGGGCTGAGATCAGTGGCGAGTGTGTGCTTTATATGACAGGCGAAATAGTTTTATAGTTTTTATTAATTGAATCATGTCGGGAATACTTATCCGGAAAGCAAGGCGCGAAGATTGTCCGCAGATATTGGCGTTAATTAAACAACTGGCTGTATACGAAAGAGAACCGGATGCGGTAATCGTATCTCCGGCCCATTTTGAAGAAAGCGGTTTTGGGGAAAATCCCGTGTGGTGGGCGTTTGTGGCCGAAGAAAAGGGTATTATTTTGGGTTTTGCCTTGTATTATATCCGTTACAGTACATGGAAAGGGCAACGTATTTATTTGGAGGATATTTGTGTCGACCAAAAGATGAGAGGCAAGGGAATAGGCAAAATACTGTTCGAAAGTTTACTTGAAGAAGCTGAACAAGGCGAATATAGCGGCCTTGTATGGCAGGTGTTGGATTGGAACGAGCCGGCTATTAATTTTTATAAAAAATACAATACCTCGTTTGATGATGCTTGGTTGAACTGTTCGATTGATTTTTAATTAGTTATTACTATAAACTGTTAGTGTTTCTTTTTTTCAATACTATAAATCGTACCATTTGTAGAGCTAATGATAATATTATCAAAGATAAACCCGAATAGAAGGTAGTTGTTAACTCCCTGTTTTCGTGAAATAGTATTATGGCCAGTATAATGCTATACAAGGGTTCCAAATTGTAACTGAGGTTAATGGTAAATGCCGAAATGTATTTTTGCGCCCGGTTTAACAGCAAATACATGCATACCGTACAAAACAGGGCAAGAATAATTAACTGGCCAAAATCGTATGGTGTCGGGACGATATGGCTTACAGGGTAAATGTATAGGTACAGGGGTAAAGCCAGGCCAATGCCAATAGCTCCGCCAAGCATCTGGAAAGTGGTTGTGTTTACTACCTCGTTTTTTGTATTTATCCGCTCATTAAAAAGAACAAATATTGAGAAAAGTAATGCCGATACAATACCGAAGATTATTCCGGTTCTGTACGAGCTGTCGAAATGAAAAATAAGCATAATGCCCAGTAAGGTTACTATGCTTAATAACAACTCGTTAAGCGATAACTTAGTTTTGCTGATTAGCGGAGCATGAAGGGCTGTAAAAAACCCGGACAAACAAAAGCATACAACCCCTACTGATACATTGGCATATTTAATACTGCCGTAAAAGAATATCCAGTGTAAACCAACAATAAACCCTAAAGCAGCTATTTGTATGTTGTTTTTTGATAGTTTTATTTTTCCTCCCTTACAAAGGAATATAACTATCAAAATAAGGCTGGCCAATAACATCCTGTACCATGTGATAAAAACCTCGTTTAAGGTGATTAATTTCCCGAATATACCGGAAAAACTGGCCAAAATAATAGCTGCATGGAGCTGAAAAAAAGCCTTTTTCATTGTATTATTTAAGTTATCGAGTAACACGAATTTAATGAATAATGCCGAATCATTAAGCGGCAAAATCAATGTATTTTGGTATTCCATCCCTGTCTTCGAATTAATTTTAAATAATTTGATAAATAGGTGTTTACGAAGATATAATTTAGAACTTTCTGCACCGTATAGGCATATATGTTTAAAATATTAAAGTATTTTTATGCATTTTTGTACCGTTTTGCATCATATTGTAAAATGTTTAAAATAATAACATATCAGATATGAGAACAAAATTATTAATTACAGGCTTTATTATAAGCTTATCGTTAAATGCATTTGCAGAGACAAAAAAAATGACACAATCACAATTAAAGGAGGCGACCGTATTTTTCCGAGGAGCTGAGTTAACCCATAAGGCAAGCGTATCAATGCAAAAAGGCGATAACGAGGTGCAAATATCAGGTTTAAGCCCGATTATCGACCAAAATAGCATTAAAATAAAAACCACTAACGGGGTACTGGTATCGGCATTCGAGTTTTCAGTCGATTATTTGTCGGATAAAAAGAGTAAAGCCGATAGTTCCGAAATTAAAAAGATGCAGGACGATATTCTCAACTTGCGCCGACAGGCAGCCGAATTAGAAACAAACATAAAAATAAACTCCGAAATGTTATCGATTTTACAAAAAAGCGTAATTAAAAATGTTGAAGGTTCGGATAATGGTATGGGAATCGACGATTTAATAAAGACAATGGATTACTATAAAAAGAAATCGCTGGAGCTTGATGGCCAATTACTGGCCGATAGAGAAAAGAAAGATGGTATTAACAAGGATATCAATAAACTTAATGCTCAAGTCCAACAGGCACTCCGGGTAAATGACAAGGCATCGGGGATATTGAAATTAAACCTGGCATCGTCGGCCATAAGCAATAGCGAAATTACAATCAGTTATTATACAAATGCTGCCGGATGGGTTCCGTATTATGATATTAATGTGGCATCAACCGATAAACCGATAAAGTTTACTACCAAAGCTAAAGTAAGGCAAACTACCGGATTGGATTGGGATAAAGTAAAGCTATCGTTGTCAACTTCAATGCCCAGTTCGGGTAAGGTTGCTCCATTATTCCATGCCTGGTTTTTGCAGTATTATCAGCCGCCTGCTATTGTTAGTGGATTTGGAGGACAGGTGAAGAAGAGTAGAATAATGATTCAGAACTCATACTCGTACGATGCCGTTGAAATTAACGAAGTGCCGATAGCGGAAGATGAAATTGCCCAGCCTACAATGGATAATTATGTGATACAGTCGGAAAACCAGTTGAATATAAGCTATAACATTGATATTCCTTATTCGGTACCCGATAACGGAAAAGAATTGAATATCGAACTGAAAAACCAGGAAACGAGTGCCGATTTTAAATATTATTCGGCACCGAGACTTGATGCCGAAACGTATGTGCTGGCCGAAATACCCAACTGGCAAAAGCTTAATTTATTGTCAGCCAAGGCTAATGTAAGCTACGACGGAACTTATGTAGGCGAAACGTATATCGATGCGGCATCGACCCTGGAAAATTTATCGTTAACACTCGGAACAGACAAGCGTGTATCTGTAAAACGGGAAAAACAACAGGATTACAGCAGTACCCGGTTTTTGGGCGGCGATGTAAAACAGATATTCAGCTATAAACTAACAGTGCGCAATAACCAAAATATGCCTGTAAAAATGGTTTTAAAAGACCAGTACCCAATTTCGACACTTAAAGAGATTGAAGTTGAGTTTTTAGCCAAGGAATCAACAAAGCCCTCATTCAATGTCGAAGATATCGGGGTAATAACCTGGGAGTTCAAGATACAATCGGGCGAAACAAAAACATTTAATTTTGTATATAGCATAAAATATCCGAAAGGAAAACAATTGAATTTATAATAATGTGCTTATGTGCCAATCAGGACAAGCGCATGAAAACATCGTCATTACGCCTCTATTGAAGTAGATGAGTTCCGGACATATGCAGGAAAGAAGAAAAATAAAGTCAGCTTGATTTATGCATACGATAGGTAAATGGCTGAGATTGTATCCTTTGTTTGGAATAAGCGAGACTTAAAAACAGCCGGGAAATTGCGAAAAAACTCCTCGCGGCAGGAGTTGGTTATGATTGTACCCATACCGATAATTGGGAAAGCTTTATTACTGCTTTTAAGTCAGATAATCAAACAATTAAGCTAATATAGTGAGTATTGAGAGGAATAATTGCCGACTGAGGCATCGTATCAGATACGCTTTCAGAGAAATTGGCTGTTTCTCCAAAATATTATGTGACTATTTATAAAGTATTAGGAGTGTCCAGAATTTTGTGTAAACGTTAAATTGAGTTGGGATTTTGTTGGCAGCTAAATCCCGATCCTGTATTCAAATATAGCCATAAATTGATTCATAACCATACCCCAGTTCCTGATGGCCTGAGTCCAGTTCTTTTCAAATTCCTACAATGCCAGCCATACGGACTTTTTGACAACGTCATCCGTCGAAAACGAAAGTTTTAACTTTGTGTGCTTTCTGATATTTCCATTGAGATTTTCGATGATGTTTGTCGTAGAAATAATCCTTCGGATATCGGCAGGAAACTCAAAGAAAGAGGTCAACTCGTCCCGGTTTCGGCGCCAGCCCTACACGGCATGGAGATACTTCGAGCCCCAGTTTTGCTCGAAGCTGGCCAATAACGAAGCGATCTGGCCGCGGTTGACTGCCGTATAGATCTCTTTCATATCTTTACAGACCACATACTTACAGAAACTACGGTTCTGATGCACAACGCATAGCTAGATAACCCGGCTGCAGAAAAACAGCCCGCACGGTGTCTGTAAAACCGTTCAGATTATCTGTTACGGTAATCAGGATATCCTCTACTCCACGGTTCCTCAGGCCGGTCAAAACACTCTTCCGGAACGATGAACTTTCCGTTCTTATCTGACCCGTATTACCTTTTAAACAATTTCTTGGACAGTGTCATCATTTTGCAAATTATTTTTCGATTCTTTTTTTCGCAAAATTTACACCCTGTCGAATAAATCAAGCTTTTTAAGGATCGACTATATAATATTATTTTTTTCATGAAATAAAACTATAAAATAAAACCCTCGTAAGCATAACAATCATTAAACGAAAGAGTGTTATTGTCAATAATTATATACTAAGATCATATGTTTTTTTCTGATTCCAATTTACCATACTATTTTCTAATCATGGATATTTCGATCTAATTTTTTTGACAATAGGATCCTTTACTTTACTCAGGATGGCAAGAGTTTTATTATCAGTATTAAATCAAACTCCAGCTAACGGTTAATCCGGCCATTACAATAGATACCATACTCATCAGTTTTATCAAAATATTAAGGCTTGGCCCCGATGTGTCTTTAAAGGGATCGCCTACGGTATCGCCAACTACTGTTGCCTTATGGTTTGCAGACCCTTTTCCGTTTAAATTTCCTTCTTCAATATACTTTTTAGCATTATCCCAGGCTCCACCCGAATTGGCCATAAAAATAGCCAGCACAAAACCCGAACCAAGTCCGCCGACCAATAAACCTATTACCCCGGTTACACCTAAAATCAAACCTGTTGCAATAGGAACGATAATTGCCAGAAGCGAAGGAAAAACCATCTCATGTTGAGCGCCTTTTGTCGATATTTCAACACAACGGGCATAATCGGGTTCCGCTTTTCCGTCAAGTATTCCCAGTATTTCGCGGAACTGTCGGCGTACTTCATTTACCATGTGCCCCGCTGCACGTCCTACGGCATTCATGGTGAGCCCACAGAATAAAAACGACATCATCGAGCCAATGAAAATACCTCCCAACACTTTAGGATTCATCAAATTAGCCTCGTAATAATTCATAAAATCTATAAATGATGCTTTTGCGGTTTCCAATATATCACCATTTGCAAATTCGATTGTTTGCTGCCCAATGCGAATAAGCCCCATTTTAATTTCCTCAATATACGAAGCCAATAAAGCCAACGCCGTAAGCGCCGCCGAGCCTATTGCAAAGCCTTTACCCGTTGCTGCTGTGGTATTGCCCAAAGCATCCAAAGCATCCGTCCGTTTACGTACTTCGGGGGGCAGGCCACTCATTTCGGCATTTCCGCCGGCATTATCGGCAATCGGCCCA
Organism: Prevotellaceae bacterium; assembly: GCA_031263585.1. Lineage (GTDB taxonomy): Bacteria > Bacteroidota > Bacteroidia > Bacteroidales > UBA932 > JAISFN01. The sequence goes on from JAISFN010000052.1 coordinate 14,751, forward strand.
TAAGCATCTGTTGCCAGTGTTATTCCCAAAGTCGAGAGCATTCCTACGGCGGCAATACCTATGCCATACAAACCCATACCGATGTTAGCGAAATTAAACCCCGAAGCAAAAAGGAAAGACAATATAATACCTACAGCCACTGCAATAACCGGAATAGCTGTTGAAATCATTCCCAGCCCGATACCGGAGATAATCACTGTAGCAGGTCCCGTTGCTGAACTTTCGGCAATTTTTTGGGTAGGTTTATACGAATGCGAAGTATAATACTCAGTCGATTTTCCTATGATAATCCCTACAAGCAGCCCAATTATCACCGAACACGAAATCCATGCCCAGTTATCTATCTTCAATACATATAAAATACCGAAAGTAGCAGCAGCAATCAGAACGGAACTCAGATTTATCCCAAAATTCAATGCCCCCAATAACTGTTTCATATTTGCATTTTCCTTTGTTTTAACTGAAAATATGCCAAGGATGGAAAGCACTATGCCCACAGCCGCAATTAACATGGGGGCAATAACGGCTTTAAACTGCATCTCGGGAACAGTCATAAAGACAGCTGCACCCAATGCCGAAGTTGCCAGAATCGACCCACAATACGACTCATACAAATCGGCGCCCATACCTGCAACATCGCCTACATTATCGCCTACATTATCGGCAATAGTCGCAGGGTTGCGAGGATCGTCCTCGGGTATCCCGGCCTCGACTTTACCCACCAAATCGGCGCCCACATCGGCAGCTTTGGTATAAATACCGCCACCGACACGTGCAAACAAAGCCTGGGTCGATGCACCCATCCCGAACGTAAGCATGGTAGTAGTAATTACAATTAATTTATGCCCGGGATCCAGATCGATAAAATAATTCAGTACCAGATACCATAAGGAGATATCTAGTAAACCGAGGCCGACAACTACCAGACCCATCACGGCTCCACTACGGAAAGCAACCTGCAAACCTTTATTTAACGAGTGTTGCGCTGCATTTGCCGTACGTGCCGAGGCATAAGTAGCCGTTTTCATTCCGAAAAAACCTGTAAGCCCTGAAAAAAAGCCGCCTGTGAGGAAAGCAAACGGCACCCATGGATTTTGTAAGCCAAAAAAAGCCATAATGGCAAATATTATGGCCAAAACAACAAATACACAAATTACAATTTTATATTGTTGTTTTAGGTACGACATTGCACCAACACGCACATAACCGGCAATCTTTTTCATAGTTGCCGTCCCTTCACTTTCTTTCATCATTTGCCTGAAAAAATAGTATGCAAAGCCCACTGCCAGTAACGAGGCACATGGGATTATCCAAAATAATGTACTCATATATAATATAGTTTGTTAATAATATACTTATTATACTTCACGCGGGCTAAAATTGTGAGATGAAAAAAAAATAAGCATCTTTGAAGAGTTAAATCCAATGCAAGATGCTTCTCAAAAAGAATCTCTCCGAAGAAGAAATCCGGGCGCTAAATTACGAAAGATTTCAGTATCCTTGTTCAAAAGTTCAAAAAAATTACACGCCCCCTATTTGAAAGCGATTCATGGTTACACTAACACATAGACAAGCAGTATATTAGATACTAATTCAAACAACATATCTCTCTGATATATTAGGAGGAAAAAGGAATAGAAGTACTTTATAAAAGCAAATATCATCGCAAAGACAGTCAATTGGAAACATATAAGGATTTAATAATCGAAGATTTCAGTAAAAATCTGATTTGCAGTATAGCAGAAGCAATAAGTAGAATTAAGGAATTGACAAACATCGAAAGGAATCTCGCACAGGGAATCAGTAAGGAAGTTACCACCCCTATCAATATCATTTAGAGTTTGTCTAAAAATTTTCATTATAAAAATTTAATCATCAGCGCGATAAAAGCGAGATAAACCATCGTTTCGGAAGATTCTATCGTGCGTTCGCAGTCTTTCGCCAGCCGCC
>JAISFN010000054.1 GCA_031263585.1 Prevotellaceae bacterium
TTTAGGCGGCTGGCGAAAGACTACGAACGCACGATAGAATCTTCCCAAACGATGGTTTATCTCGCTTTTATCGCGCTGATGATTAAATTTTTATAATGAAAATTTTTAGACAAACTCTAATTGCCTAAGCTTATTTCATTGTATCGATTAATTCGCGAATTAATCTGCATATATACTGATAATTACATTGTATATTCACACCAAATATATATGTTGTAGAACATGTATATTATAAAAAGATTATATTTACATTTATAAGTATAATCCTTTATACTACAAAGTATAATGATTTAAATATTAATTAGCTATGAAAATAATTTGTAAATTGACATATTTAATGCTCTTTTTATCAGCTCAGTATGTTTTAAAAGCACAAATTTTAACAAAGGAAATATCGGAACAAGAGCGTATTTTTAACTTCAGCAAAGTATGGAGCGAGATTAAGTACAATTTTGTTAATATGGATAAAATTAATTTTGATATCGACAGTTTGTATAATGCATATATACCTGAAATGCTAAAAGCTCCGACAGATTACGATTATTACAGAGTTATGGAACGCTTTGTGACATGTTTTAATGACGGGCACACGGAGTTAGCTTATAATTCATATTGGCCACATGATTTAATGGATTATTTTCCATGTAACATTTCAGATTTTAATAAAAAGATTTACATCACTACCGTTCGTAAAAATATTCCAGGGGTCGATACTACTTGGCTGGGGGCAGAAATAGTAGAAATAGATGGTTTGCCTGCGGAAAAATATTTACGGGATAGTATTTTTCCTTATGTATCTGCATCTACAGAGCAGCATAAATGGATGCAAGGGGTATATAAAATTGCCTACCATTATAAAACCAAGCCGTTTAACGCTAAAATACGTAAACGGAATAATGATATAGAAGAAATTTCTGTAAAACGGAATGGTGAAACTATACGTACAGAAAATGATACATATGCGGGTCCTGTGCCAAATTATGGCGAAGCTACGGTTTCGTTTAAATTTTTGGAAGACAGTATAGGGATTTTAACGGTTAATCGTTTTTATCCCGATGAGGAAATAATTTCCGAGATCAATAAATCTTTACCTGAAATATATAAAGCTAAAAAGCTGATAATTGATTTGAGGCGCAATGGAGGAGGCAGTACTGCCTGTGCCCGCTATTTACAAAGTTTATTGACTCCGGAGTATAGCGATTCCATTTTAAATTATGCATGGGAAACAAGGGTAAATAATGGAGTAGGTAAAGCCAATGGGAACTGGATAGAAGAGTACAAAGATTATTACAACAATCGTGCTTTAGAATTTCATGAACCGAGAGTATATCACATTGCTGATAGCATACGACGAATCAAATGCCCTCTCGTTATTTTGGCCAGCCGTTTTACATTTTCCGCGGCAGAAGATTTTTTAGTCAATATTTACGAAGCGCCTGACCGGCCTGTAATAATCGGAGAACCTACAGGCGGTTCTACAGGGTCTCCGTTGGTTGTTCCATTAACGGGGAAAACGTACCTTCGAGTATGTACGCGCCGTATTTGTTACCCGTATAGTTTTAAACGCCTTGTAAATGAGGGAGTAATCCCGGATATTATTGTTAAACAAAATATAAATGACTATTTAGCAGAAAAAGACATTGTATTGGAAAAAGCGCTAGAGTATTTAAAATAAGTACGTTCTCTCAATTATTTTATATTATTCATTATTTGTAAGTGTGTGATTTATAGATATTTTATAGTTTTAATAATATAAACTAATTTCGCAGATGTACTTAGCTATATAAAAACGTAGTTTAATTAACTATAGATTGCATAGACAATTATTTTAACAGTGATAATGGGTAAATAGTTGTTGATAACCGAAAGTATTAAATTTAAACAGACTCTTAGGGAATAAAAAAACCGCTCTAAAATTCAGAACGGTTTTATTTTATTCAAGTATATATGCCCCTGTAAATCTCACTCTTTTTCGCCGACAAACTCAATTTTTTCCGGCGTTTTATGCTTTTCCGTATCTTCGGCTTTTTTAACGCGGGCCAGCAACCACAACAATATAATAGCGCCAACCGCCGACATAATAATTACACCTATTATTTGCGTAAGTAATAACGTACGCATAAGCAGGTATAAAAACGCCCCTAAAAGCCCGCCAACTGTACCTAAAATTAAATTTATAATTAATTTGGATATAACCCGGTTAATGTCTTTTTTATAAGGCATCCCTGCCAGCCATCCGATTATCAGCCCCACAGCGGCGGCTAATAGCCACCAATACCATTGCATTGTCATAAGCGTTTATATTTAAGGTTAAAAATATTATTCATTCATTGTTGCTTCCACCTCTTCAACAGTAATCGGTATCCGTTTTTTACCTAACAACCGGCATCCGTTTTCGGTAATTAAAATATCGTCTTCCAGACGTACCCCGCCAAAGTCAAGATATTCGCTTACTTTGTCGAAATTAATAAACGAATGATTGATTTTTTCCGATTTCCATTTTTCAATTAATGCCGGGATAAAATAAATTCCCGGTTCTACAGTAATAACAAAACCCTGTTTAAGTTTACGTCCCATACGCAACGATGCCGTACCAAATTGGGTAGAGCGCTGTGTTTCATCGTCGTATCCTACGTAATTTTCTCCCAAATCTTCCATATCATGCACATCCATTCCCATCATGTGGCCTAAACCGTGGGGGAAAAACAAAGCGTGCGCCCCGTTTTTAACGGCGGCTTCAATATCGCCCTTCATTAATCCTAAATCGCTTAAACCCTGGGCAATTATACGGGCGGCTTCAAGATGCACGCTTAGATATGTTATGCCGGGTTTGGCCATTTTAATAGCCTGGTTGTTGGCAGCCAAGACAATATTATAAATATCTTTTTGTTTTTGCGTAAATACGCCATCAACAGGAATGGTACGCGTAAAATCGGATGCGTAATGCGAGGCGGTTTCGGCTCCTGCGTCAGTAAGCATAACCCGCCCCCTGGTTAACTTTTGACTATGGTCGTGGTTGTGTAAGGTTTGGGCATTTTGAGACAAGATAACCGGAAACGATACCTGTCCATTTGCACCTAGGGCTATTCCCTCGATAAATCCTGCAATATCGTGTTCCATAACGCCAGGACGGCACATTTTCATTGCTGTTACGTGCATGTTGTAGCCTATTTCGCAGGCATGCTCAATTTCTTCGATTTCGCATTTTTCTTTTACCGAACGTAAAGCCGCCACAGCTTTAATCAGATCTTTCGATACATAATTTGCCAATTGTTCGTTGCGTACACCCAATAGGCTTTCGAGTAGTAACACGTTTTCGGCGCGGTAAGGCGGCAGAAAATGAATTCTACGTCCGCGGCGGATACTGGCGGTAAGTTTTGAAAAAATTTCCTTAAACGGATGAACCGACTTAATACCTATGCCTACAGCCTGTTCAATCATCGAAGGTTGCGGCCCCATCCAGATAATATCATCGATATCAACATCATCCCCGTAAAGACAATCGGTTCCTTCTTCAATATCAATTACTCCGGCATATCCGGGGTAATCAAGTCCGAAAAAATATAAAAAATTGCTGTCTTGACGAAATTTATAGGTATTTGATTTATAGTTCATCGGCGACTCATTATTACCCAATATAACAATAATGCCTGAATGTAATAACTTTCTTAGTTTATCTCTCCTCTCAACATATACTTCAGCTTTAAACATAATGTGATATTTATTTTTGATTAAACATAATTCTATTCGAAAGCAGTAATAACAAACACATGCCTGTTTGATGCGTTTTAAGTAACAAGGTTTAACTTTTATTATGTTAAAAGTTTTAATTTACACAGACTAATCGACTGTAAATTTATAATTAAAATCAATAGCATGAAATACTTTAAAATGATTTTCCGAATAATTACTTCAAGTTTCTATTTATAAATTTTGTATTTTATCAAACGTGTATGCCCCAATAAAAGCAATAATTTTAATCAGGAAACCTATATCCGTTACCGCATGAATTTTTTTAGGA
>JAISFN010000073.1 GCA_031263585.1 Prevotellaceae bacterium
GATAAAACCGGCACTTTAACCAAAGCTGTGTTTAACGTACACGAACTTGTTTTTAATCCGCAGTTTAATAAGGATGAGTTATTACAATGGGTCAACGTAATCGAAAGTAAATCAACTCATCCGGTGGCTACGGCAATCCATATGAGATGATGAGGTAATGTGCAAATCAACAAATAAGCACATCAACCGATCAGCAAATAAATTTCATTGATACTTAAATAATTATTGCCATCTACAAAATAAATAACCATTTTTTAATGTAAACCGAAGATTAAAGCCATAATAATTTGTAACTTTGTTAGTTGAAATTAACATTCGCATTTTTTTAATTTTTTGATAACGAGGATATAAGATGACAGGTGGTTCGAAGAGGATTAAAACCGCTCTAATTTCTGTTTATAACAAGGAGAGATTGGAAGAGATTATAAAACGTCTTAACGACTTACAGATATTAATGTATTCAACCGGCGGCACGCTCGATGTTATTGTTAAACAAGGTGTGCAGGCCGAATCGATTGAATTGCTCACAGGATATCCTTCAATTTTCGGAGGAAGGGTAAAAACACTTCATCCGAAAGTTTTCGGGGGGATACTGGCTCGCCGTACAAATGTGCAGGACAGCTGGCAATTGGAACAATACGGTATACCGGGTTTCGATTTGATTATTGTTGATTTGTACCCATTTGAAGAAACACTGACAATGGGGGCCACACCTGAAGAAATTATTGAGAAAATCGACATTGGCGGGATAGCTCTGATTCGTGCCGCAGCTAAAAATTACAACGATGTACTGATTATATCCTCACGTAACCAGTATGACGATTTAATTAAGTTGCTGGACGAGAAAAAAGGTGAAAGCGAGCTTGAGGAACGCCGCCGTTATGCGACCAAAGCCTTCTGCCTGACGAGCCATTACGACTCGTGTATTTTCAATTATTTCAAGCTGGGTGAAACAACAGTCGACACTTTCGACCAAACGGCATCGTCGGCGGTATCGTTACGGTATGGTGAAAATCCACATCAAAAAGGTACTTTTTACGGAAAACTCGAAGATATTTTCAGTCAATTGCACGGCAAAGAAATATCCTACAATAACTTGCTGGATATCGACGCCGCACTGAATCTTATTAACGATTTCGCTGAACCTACTTACGCCACACTTAAACACAACAATGCATGCGGCTGCGCCAGCGACGAAAACCTTGCCAAGGCATGGAAAAAGACCCTGGCCGGCGATCCCATATCGGCATTCGGCGGGATTATCATAACCAACCGCGAAGTTGACGAAGTGTGCGCCGGGGAAATCAACAAATTATTTTTCGAAATTATTATTGCCCCTGCATATTCCGATAAAGCTCTGGAACTTCTGCAATCGAAAAAGAACCGTATAATTCTGAAAATTAAAAATTTTTACTGTTTCGAAAAACAGTTTCGTTCGTTACTAAACGGAGTACTGGTACAAGACAAAGACATTGTTACCGAAACAATCGGCAATTTAAATGCAGTTACTAATGCCAAAGCCAGCGACCGGGAACTGGAAGATTTAATTTTTGCCAATAAATTGGTAAAACATTCAAAATCCAATGCAATTGTTTTGGTTAAAAACAAGCAATTGCTGGCCAGTGGGATCGGGCAAACATCACGCGTTGATGCGTTAAAACAGGCCATTGAAAAGGCAAAGTCGTTCGGTTTCGATTTACAGGGTGCAGTGATGGCCTCGGAGGCTTATTTCCCTTTTCCCGACTGTGTTGAAATAGCGTATCGGGCAGGTATAACAGCAATAGTACAACCCGGCGGGTCGATAAAAGATCAGGAATCAATAGATTATTGCAATGCTAACAATATTGCAATGGTATTTACCGGAAATAGGCACTTTAAACATTAACATATATGGATTTGTTTAGTGCGGCTTTTGTGCACACTAAACAATCTGCAAATAATCAAAATATTACTATGGCATTTTCCTTTTTAACGCAGGAGTTAGCTATGGATTTAGGAACCGCTAACACCATTATAATTCAGAATGACAAAATTGTAGTTGACGAACCGTCAATAGTCGCTATTGATCAAAATACAGGTAAAACTATTGCAATTGGCGAGATTGCCCGCCAGATGCACGGTAAAACACACGAAAATATAAGAACAGTACGCCCTTTGCGCGATGGTGTTATCGCCGATTTCGAAGCTGCCGAACAAATGATCCGCGGAATGATAAAGCTCATCAACCCTAAAAATCGTTGGTTCAACCCGACTTTGCGTATGGTGGTATGTATCCCTTCGGGTAGTACCGAGGTTGAAATCAGAGCTGTACGCGACTCGGCCGAACATGCCGGCGGACGCGATATATTTTTGATTTATGAACCGATGGCAGCCGCATTAGGTATCGGTATTGATGTGGAAGCACCCGAGGGAAATATGGTCGTTGACATAGGAGGCGGAACAACCGAAATTGCTGTTATTGCTCTAGGCGGTATTGTTACAAATAAGAGTATACGTACTGCCGGAGACGGCTTTACGTCGGATATACAACAGTATATGCGCCAGCAGCACAATATTAAAATAGGCGAACGTACCGCCGAAGATATAAAAATAGCGGTAGGCTCGGCACTGACTGACCTTGAAGTTGCCCCCAACAATTTTATTGTGCGCGGCCCCAACATGATGACGGCATTACCTATTGAAGTTCCCGTAACTTACCAGGAAATTGCCCATTGTTTGGATAAATCCTTATCGAAAGTGGAAGGCGCCGTATTAAATGTATTGGAGCAGACCCCTCCCGAATTATATGCCGATATTGTTAACCGGGGGGTATACCTTACTGGAGGAGGTGCATTATTGCGCGGCCTTGATAAACGTTTGGCTGATAAGTTGAATATCAAGTTCAATATTGCCGAAAACCCCTTGCATGCAGTAGCCAGAGGTACGGGGATAGCTTTGAAAAACATCAATAAGGTTCCGTTCCTTATGAGGTAGGAAATTGTTAATTACTAATTGATAATTGATTGGAAAGTTTATACCGTTTTTTTTTACGTTATCATGTTTTTCTGATATTCCTCCTACTCGAAGGGATTTCTTTTACACTTATCTATAAATCATCAAATTATCAGCAATCGAGCATGATGTCTAAAATAGATGCGGTTAAAGGATTTACCTACTCAATAACAAGCAAATGGGCAGGCTATTTCGGATTAAAAAAAGAAAATGAGGCGCTGGCAAAAGAGAACTCTGCACTGCTTAATAAAATAAGCATGTATGAGTCCGTTATTTTCTCCGACCCAACAGCTATTCGCGACACATTAAGCCATCCCGGGAGGTGTAACTATATATTTGCGGAAGTTATCAATAATTCGACAAACAGGCAGCACAATACCTTTATAATCAATGCAGGCAGCAAGCAAAGAGTAGAACCCGAAATCGGGGTAATTTCCGAAGAAGGGGTTGTAGGCGTTGTACACCGCGTATCGAGCAATTATTCTACTGTAATGTCGCTGTTGAATATCGACTTTAAGCTTAGTGCAAAACTAAAACGCACCGGCTATTTCGGGCCCTTAACCTGGGACGGCAAAAACATCCGCGAAGCAATTATGATTGAAGTGCCCCAACATGCCGAAGTTCTTAAAGGCGACACTATTGTAACTAGCGGGTACTCGGCTATTTTCCCCGAGGGAATAATGGTGGGTACAGTTAAATCTGCCGAAGTAAAAAAAGGTAATTTTTACGAAATAAAAGTTTTATTAAGCGCCGATTTAAGCAGGATGCACTATGTTAACGTTGTTGATTTGCCACAACGTGATGAAATTAAGGAACATGAAAGATAAACAATCTCAGGTCGATGAGCAATAATTGGATACAAACGGTAATCAGTTTTATTGTTTTATTGTTGTTACAGGAGTTTGTATTTAACAATATCGAACTTGGCATATATGTTAATATATACGTATATGTTATGTTTATTTTACTGTTACCCGCTACTTACCCACCACTGGCGGTATTATTGCTTTCGGGCGCAATAGGTCTGTCCGTCGATTTTTTTTCGGGGAGCATAATGGGGTTAAATATGGCGGCTTGCCTGGTTATGGGATATGCACGTGCGATTGTTTTAAAAATGGTTACCACATCTTCCGATACTCAGCAGGAAATACCCGTAATACATCGCACCGAAATCCGGAAAGTTTTAACGTACACTGCATCATTAGTTTTTATCTATCACTTTGTCCTGTTTTCGCTCGAAGCTTTCAGTATTTCCAAAATACTTTTTATATTAATCCGTACGGTGACCAATTCAATAACTACCACACTGCTTATCATCCTTTTTGAATCATTTTTATACCGGAAGTAAAGCTGACAATACAAAAAAGGTTACCGACCGGCAACCTTTCATAGTATCTACTTGATAATAAAAAGTTTTAGGATTAATTTTTCATTGTAATTTTCGAAACGTACGTCAACGGTATTTTTATTCCCATAACTTCTGTTTTGCCTTCAAGGTTTTGACTAATTTCGGAATTTACAGGCCAGCCTGTGTTTATATCAATTTTAATAGTTCCTTGCTGTGTCCCTTTCATTGATGTTTTAGTTTCCATACCTTGTATCTCCTGTACAATACCATCTTCGGGGGTTGAAATAGAGCCGGAAACTTCGAGCGTTGCGATATTTTCCTCAACGCTTTTTAATGTCATATCCATATCCGATTTCAGCGAGAATTGGCCAGTTTTAATGTCCATGCTTACTTTCCAGTCTTCACCGATACCTATAGGTTTTTCAGGGAAATATGCCGATATTTGTTGAAACATCGATTTTGCCGACTCATTATTGAATTGTTGTTTAAGCATTTCTTCTGTTTGAATTTTCACCTGCTCATCAACATCTTCAGCAAATGTTGCAAGCATTGTCGTAAATATTTTATCAAATCCCGATACTGACTCGACCTTCCCTTGCTTGCTGATTTTCATTTCTACGGGTATCCCTGTCATTGCTTTAAACATCGCACTCATGTTCTCAGATGTTGCTACTGTTTCCTCGGTGTTCGAATTGAATGACATTTTTGTCGCTCCCATAGCGCCCATATCCATATCCATGTCCATTGAGACGGCATCATACATCAAGTTCATTGTGATAAGATTTGCCTGAACATCTGTAACATCATAATGCATTTTCATATCCATAAGGATGGCAATCTTCATATCCTGATCCATCATTTCCTGATTCATTGTCAGATCCGTCAACACATTGATTTTATAAGTTTCACCTTTTGCCAGTTTGTATTCCAAGGTATATTTTTCCTTGCTGCAAGCCGCAAAAAACATTATCAGGACAAGCGCCAACAAACTGATAGTTTTTGTAAAATGTTTCATTTATAACTGATTTTATTGATAATTATATCCAAAAGTAGTATAATTTTATGTTTATACAAAACACAAAAATAAATTCACAGTTTTTGGCTTGCTATCAATCTACTAAAACATTGAGTGTAACAAATTGGAAATCGGCTATGACAAACATCTCATAAAAAGCTCCTTCATTTCGTTCATAACAGACTTTGTACGAGTAGTCGTTTTTGCTGAGCACAATGATTATCAACGATAATGGGAAATATAAAGAGAGAAGAACTGGCCTTGTCTCTTTTACTCTTAAAAATCAAAACTTTACTTAATCCTTAAATTCAGGTGCTTGCCAAAAATATGCATCATCATGGGTAATCATATTATTTTTCCACTTATCTTCCCTCTCAAAACCCAACGGTAAAAGCGACAGATATTTCTCATTAGTATTCCGATAGTTCGTTTCAACATTAAAAATGCTACGTGCAGGACATTGCAACCAATACAGGTTTTTAGCCATATAACTATCAATATAATTTTCTTTGGTTTGCGGATTTTTATTATTCCAATTGGCATCCTCGTTAAGGATAATAGTCTGGTTATTAATAAGTATATCGCGTACTTCGGCAATGCCTAATAAAGTACCTTTTTCATCTTTTAAATAGGCATTGAATGTGGGATCCATCCACAGCCATTTATTTAAGGTTTTTGAATATACGCTGTTAATTACATGGCAGTCGCTGTCGTTTTCATTTTTAGGCAAACAAGTAATATAACGCGATTTGAATCCCATTGATAAATAACACTCGTTAAGTACAATTGCCAAAGCTCTGCAATTTACTCCTTTGTTATTATTTGCTTTCGAGTAGTTATAAATATCCACAGCATCGATTTCACAATTGGGGAAATGGCTGCCATCATGCGGAATTGTATTGTGCACCCATGTCATAATATTAATAATCTTCGAAATCTCATCGCCATTACCGGCTATGGAATCGAGTTTCAGGTATTTTTTCACATTCTGTATACGCCAGTTACCAATATCTTCGTATACAAATTTCGGATAGCCGGTTGTATCTTCTTTTTGGTATTTGACGGCCTGCTGTATTATATATAAGTAATCGCCATGTTCGCGGATGCTGCTCATTAGCTCTTTAAATCGTTTATCATTCCGTATATTATCCAAATCTGTATCCTTATTGGCATGCGAATAATTAATATAACCCAACCCAACTGCTTTTTCGAAACTTGATATAGCCATTTTCGTATTTTTTTCCAAAGAATGTACGCAAGTCAGATCATAATAAAGGTTAGGCAACGCCGAGCTATGTTTTTTCAGCTCACTTTCGGGCAGAGCCGAAAAAAAATCAATTAATTCGTTCAGTAAGCTCTTGGCCTGTTTGTAATTTTTGTCTTTAAAAGCTTGCGAAATTATTTTAGTTTGTTCGCTATACTTTTGTGACAGTGTCTCCGATGAGTAATTTTCGTTTTGTCCCAATACAGCAACACTGCAAAGGATGCAGCACATGCTAAAAATCAGTTTTTTCATGTGTTTTACTTAAGTTATTGATTAAATAGTTTTAATATATATTATACGACATTTTTTTACTTTTGTTACAACATGCTAAAAAGTTCTCCCAAGTCGACTCTAGTTTAAGCTAGCTTTTACAACTTGAAAAGAACCAAAATAAATGCTTTTTGACTATATTATTTAAATAACGGTAAAACTATAAATAACAATTTATTACAATAATTTTATTGCCATTTTTGACCATTAGGCCTTAAATTAAAAGTTTAATAATAACAGAACTTAACATATGAAAGAAGAATAGCCGCTCTTGATGCAATAGGCATAGAAGTGATTAAAAAATTTAGGGAGTTAGTAATCAGTTTCGTTTAGTTAAGTGAATACTATTATATTGTTGACAATAAAATAAATATCATTTATATTTTGTAATTAACAAAGCAAAAGGAATAGTAAATTTGCCATATAAATAAAGGGAGCTCCCTTTTTAAAAGAGAGCGATTATAGGAAAGAGTTATTAACAAACATATCAGGATTAATTGATTAAGGATCATTTGTCGGCCGTTCTAAAGACTGCTCAGAAGGACAATTCACAAAAGATCGCAAACTTTCTTTCAAATCACTGATAATAACACTATTAACAGGAATAAAAGCATTGCTTCAATGTGAACTGGGCTCTTTTTTGAAAACAGTTTTGTTAACCGGCTAAACATCTGTTCGGAAAGCAAAGGAACCCAATGTATTATCTCTTCATTATGACTTTCAACAGTATATGTTTCTGCTTTGCTTTGGACTAAGTTTTCTGCAGATATAATTTCGTTATAAGATTTCCAATAATCAATTGCCTATAAACCAATGCTCTTTGCTTCATGCTTTTCCAAAGTCTAAGACATGGTTTGGTATTTCTGTTTTCCACAACCTTATCAATGTTTTGACAGGCATCTCTATCAACGCCAATCAAAACCAATCGATAGTTTTTTTATTACCAATATATGAGAGCATTTCGTCCAAGTCCATCATCTTTCAGCGACCTGGATTGCGTATCTTTTCTAGTTGCCTGCCATATTTCTTTATCTAATTCATAACACTTACTTGGCTTACCCCTAATAAGCGTGTAAAAAAAATGAAATCTTAAACCTTCAAAATACATAGACAAGGCGAAACGACGTTTATTCTCTTTTTCTTCAGGATAAGAATACTCTCGTATATAATTACAGCCCCAGTCTTTGCATTTATAATGCTGAAGCTCTTTTAATAATCCTTTTTTACACTCTTTTCCGATTGGTAATTAGGACAATTTATATCATATTTTCTTATAAAAAGAGAAAATATATCCATAGTTACCAAATCCTAAAATTAAAAAACAAAAATAAAGAACAGTAAAGCCACACGAAAGGATTTGCACGGCAGTAGAGGGAAAATATTTTTAGATTAAGTTTTTACACTTAACATTTAATAAAAAAAACAGGAACGTACATGCTCATTCAAAAAAAAGCCTTACCTTTGCACGTCTGAAAATTCGAAAAGCATTTTCTTTAAATTAAAAGTTTTATGAATTATTTAACAGCTGAGAAAAAGCAGGAAATTTTCAAAGATTACGGAAAGTCTAATACGGATACTGGTTCTTCCGAGGGTCAGATAGCACTATTTTCCTACCGTATCAACCATCTTACCGAGCACTTGAAAGTGCATCAAAAAGACCACAACACCGAGCGGGCTTTATTGCGTTTGGTAGGTAAACGCCGCAGGTTGCTGGATTATATAAAGAAAGTTGATATCGAAAGGTACAGGGCAATCGTTAAGGCTTTGAATCTGAGAAAATAAAAGCAAGGAAAAAGGCAATTGAAGCAATTGCCTTTCTTTCTATTTTGTATGTAGTATGGAGCAGATTAAAAGGAATAATATATATAATTTACCGTATATACAAGGCAAATTATTCAGGAAAATTGTTTAATTAATACGTACGGCATAAAATTATCGAAAAAAGAGGTCTGGCAATTTTAATAAGTAGAATCAAAACACAGGAGATGAATATAGTAAAGAAAACGATTGAACTGAGCGATGGTCGGATAATCGAAATCGAAACAGGAAAATTAGCAAAACAGGCCAACGGGTCTGTTGTTGTAAAAATGGGTGATACCATGTTATTGGCCGCCGTTACTTGTGCAAAAGAAGCCAAAGAAAATGTTGATTTCATGCCGCTTCAAGTAGAGTATAAAGAAAAATATGCAGCTGCCGGACGTTTCCCCGGTGGTTTTTTGAAAAGAGAAGCCCGCCCCAGTGATTATGAAGTACTGGTATCGCGTTTGGTCGATCGTGCTTTACGTCCATTATTTCCGGATGATTTTCATGCAGAAGTATTTTTAACCATTAATCTTATCTCAGCCGATAAAGATATTATGCCCGACGCATTGGCTGGTCTAGCTGCATCGGCGGCGCTTGCCGTTTCCGATATCCCTTTTAACGGCCCTATATCCGAAGTGCGTGTAGCGCGTATTAACGGAAAGTTTGTGGTAATCCCCAGCTTTTCGGAAATGGAAAATGCCGATATCGATATTATGGTGGGAGCTACCTACGACAATATCCTGATGGTTGAAGGAGAAATGCTTGAAGTATCTGAAGATGAAATGCTTGAGGCAATAAAGCTGGCTCATGATGAAATCAGGAAACATTGTAAAGTTCAACAGGAACTTACCGAAGCCGTGGGCAAAACCGTAAAACGCACATATTGCCACGAGGAAAACGACGAAGACTTAAGAGCTTCGGTTCAGGCTTTTTGCTACGACAAATGTTATGCAATTGCAAAATCGGGCAGTGCCAAGCACGAGCGTTCGGATGCTTTTGATATATTAAAAAAGGAATTTATCGAAACAATTCCAGAGGAAGAACGCGAGACCAAACAAGCTATGATTGACCGTTATTACCATGATGTTGAAAAACGGGCTATGCGTAATATGATTTTAGACGAAGGCATTCGTTTAGATGGCCGTACAACGGTAGATATCCGTCCAATATGGTGCGAAGTCGATTATTTGCCGGCAGCACATGGGTCGGCTATTTTTACCCGCGGCGAAACACAATCGCTTACTACCGTTACGTTAGGCACTAAATTGGATGAAAAGGTTGTTGATGACGTCTTGACGCAAGGAACCGAACAATTTGTGTTGCATTATAATTTTCCGCCTTTTTCTACCGGCGAGGCCAAAGCATCGCGCGGAACAAGCCGTCGCGAGATAGGCCACGGCAACCTGGCTTTCCGTGCGCTGAAACCGATGATTCCCGTAGGAGAGGAAAATCCTTATGCCGTACGGGTAGTATCGGATATTCTGGAATCGAACGGTTCCTCGTCGATGGCTACGGTGTGTGCGGGAACATTGGCGTTGATGGATGCCGGTATCAAAATTAGAAAACCAGTATCGGGTATTGCTATGGGACTGATTTCCGACCCCAAAACTGGGTGCTATACCGTACTTTCCGATATCCTTGGCGATGAAGACCATTTAGGCGATATGGACTTTAAAGTAACCGGTACAGTTGACGGAATTACCGCAACCCAAATGGACATTAAAGTTGATGGCTTGTCGTATGAAGTCTTGTCGAAAGCGTTGGAGCAGGCCAAACAGGGCCGTTTGTACATTCTGGGTAAAATGCTGGAAACAATCAACGAGCCGCGCCCCGAATTGAAGCCGCATGTACCGCGTATCGAGCAAATTATTATTCCTGTAGATACAATAGGAGCGGTTATAGGTCCCGGTGGAAAAGTAATCCAAGAAATACAGAAATTGACAGGTACTACTATTACCATTACCGAGCGCGACAACAAAGGTATTGTTGATGTATTCGGCGATAATAAGGAAGCTATTGAGGGCGCTTTATCACGCATCAAGGCAATTGCCATAGGTCCCGAGGTTGGCGAAGTTTATCAGGGTAAGGTACGCGCCATACATAGCTACGGCGCTTTTGTAGAAATACTTCCCGGAAAAGACGGTTTGTTGCATATCTCGGAAATTGACTGGAAACGTCTGGATAAGGTTGAAGATGTGCTGCAAGAAAACGATGTTATTGAAGTGAAATTGTTGGATATTGATGAAAAAACAGGCAAACTTAAATTATCGCGTAAGGCGTTATTACCTAAACCCGAAGGATATGTAGAACCTGAAAGAACCGAACGTCCCCCGCGTGAACGCGACGAACGTCGCGACAATAGGGGTGGCGACCGGAGAGGCGGAGATAGAAACCGGAATCGCAACCATAATAAGTCATAATAAATAATTGAATGTTATATTAAAATCGGTTGGCTTTTGTCAACCGATTTTATTTAGTTGTATCGGTATTGTCTGGATAACTATATAATTTATGATTTAAGACTTAAAATTTAAGATTTTTAGAGTATTGATAATATGATAAATATCAGTAATATTTATGTAAATATTTATTGGACTTCATATAAAACCGTATAATTGATTATAGCTAATGCTGTAATAATGACCATTGCAGTAGAATTATTTATGCGATTATTTATTGTAAAATATAAAAATAAGTAAGTACTATGGCTTTAGTAAGACCTGTAAGAGATATCGATCCGGTAATCGGGAAAAATTGTTTTTTAGCCGAAACGGCTGTAATAATAGGTGATGTAAGTATTGGTGACGATTGTAGCATCTGGTACGGTACGGTGTTGCGCGGCGATGTAAATACCATAAAAGTGGGCAATCGGGTTAATATCCAGGATGGGGCAGTGCTGCATACGCTTTACCAACGGTCGATTGTGGAAATTGGCGATGATGTTTCGGTAGGGCATAACGCGATTATCCATGGAGCCAAAGTAGGGAGTAATGTGTTGATAGGTATGGGCGCTATTTTGATGGATAATGCCGTTATACCCGATAATACTATTATTGCCGCAGGCGCTTTGGTTTTGAGTAACGAAGTACTTGAACCCGGTGTTTATGCCGGAGTCCCGGCACGTAAGGTAAAGGACTCGGACGAGAAGGTTGTTGAAATGGCACGGAATAATGCTGCGGGATATTTAATGTATAAAGAATGGTTTAAACCGGATATGGATACAAAATAAGGTTGTCTTAAAAGTCCTCTAAGTTATTATTGATTTCGCCGAACTTGCAAAGCTCAGCTCTGAAAGAAGTGAAGAATCTATTTTTTCCGATAATAAGATCCTTCGCTTCGCTCAGAATGACAAGAACGAATTAGATTCTGACTCTTGAAACAGTTTTATTCTTCTTAAAAAGAACGTAGTTTATAATTTCTTTAGCTTTTGGCGGTGGTTCAGCAATGGCAATCAGCCAGATGGTCGTTAACGTAGCCCATGGTTTGCAGATGTGCATAGTATATGTTTGTACCGAAAATTTTGAACCCCCATTTTTTCATGTTGCTACTAATAGCATCCGATGGCAAGGTTGAGGCAGGTATTTTGTCAATGCTTTTCCAATGGGTTACAACGGGTTTTCCATCCGACAAAAAAATTTTCAGGTAATTGTAGAAGCCTCTGTATTCCCCTTGTATATCAATAAATAACTTTGCATTCGATATTGCTACTTTAATTTTTAAACGGTTACGGATAATACTTTCATATTGTAACAATTCTTCTACTTTTTTATCATCAAATGCAGCAACTTTCAGGGCATTGAAACCGGCGAAAACTTTGCGGTATACTTCGCGTTTACGTAAAGTGGTTATCTAGCAATCCCGCCTATGTGCTTTCGAGAATTAAAAAGTCGAACATTTTTCATTACCGTTTACTTCACATCCCCAAAGAGCATAAACTGGAGCCATTTGAGCCATAACCCAGCCCCTGTACTGTTTTTCGGTATCTACCCGGTAGCCTCCTTCAACCGAGGGGTCGCGCTTGAACTCATAATTCTTATCGGATAATGACTGCTCAATTTATTCAACCGATGCCTTATCGTCGGCTAAATGTATATAGCCCTCATCAAAGTGATTATCACTTCCTTCTATATACTCAATCCTAGCCGTATACAAATTTAAATACCAGTCGTCCAGCATTCCGTCGGGGTCAATCCGGTTTATTGGATTGTTACTACCGGCGGTTTTGTTCCGCCAAGGGGTCTACCACATGCCAGCGTACAATCACAGGGTCGTAAAAGAGCGCTCCGTAATCCAGCTGGTCAAAAGCAATGCCTCCAAGAACATCGTTTTGTAATTCTTTCCCGTTGTAAAGATATTTATTTTTAGCGATGTTTGCAACCGTTGC
>JAISFN010000093.1 GCA_031263585.1 Prevotellaceae bacterium
TCCTCAAAAATAATACGTGGGCGTTTAAACGTATTTATATAAGCTTTTAATTAGTATTTAAAAGCATTTTAAAAGTATTTTAAAAGTATTTAATCCCGATTGCTTTACATCTATTCCGGCTTTGTATATTTAGCACGCTTGGGAAAACAACACTCCGTTTTCAAGTGAAGATATGACCCAAGCTCTTTTCTCCTCCGGTTTTAATTCGTCTTATTAAAATGCTTCGAACTTTTCTCCATATTCCAGTTCAAGCGATTTTATAGCCATTATTACGTTGTTTTATTGTTTAAAAGTAGTAATTTAAAACCAATAGCAATACATTTTAACTTAATTGATTTTTGAAAAGAGCAGCGACGAATCATTCCCGCCGAATCCGAATGAATTAGATAGCACATGCCTCAATTCCAACCCTTCGCAATATTCCGTAACCGGAATCAGATTTGTGCCCTCAACAGGTGATCTAAAGTTCAGGTTTGGGTATATGATACCGTTTGTAACGGATAAAACTGATAACACCGCTTCAATACCTTCGGCCGCTCCCAAGGTATGCCCTATAAACGCTTTTACTGAACTAAACGGCGGTATATTTTCCCCGAACAAACGCCTGATGGCTTTTCCCTCCGACATGTCGTTATTCGGCGTACCTGTACCATGCACATTTATATAAGCGACACTGTTTGGAGAAATCATGGCCATTTCGATACTTTGCCGCATACATTCGTAAGGACCGTTGCCATTGGGCGAGGTTGCGGTTTGGTGATAGGCATCGTTAGCATTGGCATAACCCGTTAACAAACAATACGGATCGAATTGCAATGAGGCCTCGTTCTGCAAAACAAGATAACCTGCTCCCTCTCCCAGGTTAAGCCCTGCACGCGAATCGTCAAACGGCCGACAATGCTTCTTATCCAGTATCATTAACGAGTTGAACCCGTTCAATGTAAACTTGCACAAGGCATCGGTTCCGCCAGCGATAACGGCATCGAGCAATCCGTTTTTAATCATACGGGCGCCCATAATAACAGCATTTGCCGCCGACGAACAGGCTGTACTTACCGTTGTTACAAAACCGGTAATATTCAGATATTCGGCAATGCGCTGGGTGCTGTCGCCACAATCATGCTGCGCCGCCATTCGTATATCGGCCTTTTGCGGGTTATACTTAAAATCGGCATAAAACCGTTCGCTCAAATCCATACCGCCTACCGATGTCGACGAAATAAAGCCCGTACGGATAGTTTTTATGCCTGCTATCCTCGAATTCGCCAGAGCTTCTTTAGCGGCCAGCATGCCCAGTAAAGTGGTACGGCTGTACAGTTTATTTTGCGGAAGCCCTAACCGTACTTTCAGTTCGTTATTACCGAGCTTTACCTCGCTGACAGTTGCATCGAGTGTTGTCGGGAAAAGCGTAACCTTCCCCATACCATGCCTGTTCGCGGCAAAGGCCTGTAAATGCTCGCTAACATTTGCACCAATGCCCGACACAAGTCCGATACCTGTTACATAAATACGCATTGCAATTATTAAACTTTACTTGCGGTTTTCTCGGATATAGTTTGCCAATGTACGCACAGAGTAGAAAATTTCTTTGCCTTGCGCGGGATTTTCGATTTTGATGCAGTAATTACGTTCGAGTATCAGGATAATTTCCAGGGCATCAATCGAGTCCAAGCCCAGTCCATCATCGCCAAAAAGCGGGGCTTCGGCATCAATATCGGCAGGGCTTATTTCCTCCAAATTAAGCTCTTCAATAAGCTGTTGCTTTAGCTGTTCAATCAATTCTTCCATGTTAATAGTTATCTGTTTATAGCTGTTTTTAATCTCTTTAGGGTTTAATTCCCCGCTGCTTGCAACGAGAAACAAATATAATCTTTATTGATACCCCGACCGCTTACGGCGGGGAGGTTCATTTCTACTCCTTGTTTGCCGCCATCAATTCAAAATCAGCCTTGTACTTACCATTCAAAAAATCGCACCAACCGCAGATACAGTAGTTAAGCCTGCTGTTTTGCATAGCAAGTTGTACATATTTTTTGAGCTTTTCCGGCGAATATTCCTGCTCAATAAAAAATGTATTCTCGCCCTGTATTTTATGGCGGATACATATTTCGCCCGCCGCTACATTGGGCAACGTATACACAAATACTGCAGGACTTGAGGCGCCATTTCCCCCCTCGTCGATAATTTGCTGGTGCTTTATATCGGTATCGAGCGATGCCACGGAGTTTGCCAATATTATACCGATTTCAAGCGGATTGAACAGCGGCCTGTCTTTCAATAGGTAAGCGGCAGCCATATACGCCAGTTTAGACAAATCATCCATTTTGTAAAACTTCATGTTGCTTTCGCCCAATACCTTGTAAGCCTCGCGGATAAACGCGGCAAAATCATTTGCCGCAGACTGTAAAACAGGCGCCTCATCGACGACAATGCTGTTATTCTCGATTATACAACGTTTTACAGAACGAATTTTAACTTCATCACTCGGTCGGTTGTCTTCTTTAAAAGCTTCCATCGACAAAACAATGGCGGCATTGCATCCCCCGAATCCCGAGGCCGTTTTTACACAGGTTTTTAATGGCAAATGCCGGTGTATACCGCTAACATTAAGCGGTTGCGACACTCCGTTTTTTTCATATCCTAATGTTCCGAAGACAATTCCCTTTTTTAGCTGATGGATGCATAAAACGGTTTCGATTATGCCCGAAGCGCCCAAGGTATGTCCCAAGTATGGTTTCAGACTGTTGATGGGTACATGCTGCAACCTCGCCAAATACACGGCTTTATCCTCCATTTCGTCGTTATAAATCGTTGCCGTACCGTGCAGGTTGATGTAATCGATATCCAGCGGGTTTAGCCGGGCTTCGTCCATTGCCGCCTGCATGGCATAGTACAAGCCGTCGCCTGTGTGTGAAGGCCCCGATATATGGTTGGCATCGTTGGTAATTGCCCCGCCCCGTAATATTGCCTTATCTGGGCAATAGTCAGTTGTAAGCAACATGCTGCCGCAAGCTTCGCTCAGGTTAAGCCCATCGCGACGGGTATCGTAAGGGCGACAAACTCCAGCGCTTAAGGATTTTAACGATGCAAATCCGCTGGTGATAAAATGCGATAATACGTCAACACCCGTTACCACAACACTACGGTATGTACCCGATTGCAACAAGCGTTTGGCAATGATTAATGCCGAAATACCCGAAATACAAGCATTGGACACCAGATACACCCGCTTATCTAATTTGTAATAATCGGATATTTTTTGAGTTATATTCCACAAAAAAACCGAATTGTCCGGTTTTTCCGTTGCATTACGGAGCGTATCAATGTTCCCTTTGGTTGTAGAAATGATTAAAGCTGAACTGGGAGAACTTAAATTAAGTTGATATTGCTCCTGCAATTGATTAATCGACAGTATAATCAGTTGCTCAGCCTTGGTACAAGTATGTAAACCATATTTATCAACTCCACTCTTTAATTTGTCATCGCTTATACGTGCCACCGGAATAAGTTCGTTCGAAACTGTGTGGCTTTCGTCCGGCTTAACTCCGCTGCAATACGTTTTTATAGCTTCGGCATTCTGTCGGGTAGTAAAACCCAATGAACTGATTATATTATCCGCGGCAATGTATATGTTCAGATTATTCCCCATTTTTTTTTCCAATCCAAATAAAACTCCGGATTCAATAATTCAAGCTCCCTGTTCGTATTCAGAAACACCTGTATAGAGCTTCCCGTAGCAACTACTAAGTTATCATCGGCTTTATATATTATATAGTCAAATTGAATTTTTGCAGCATCGGTATTAATGTAACGAGTTTCAACAATAGCCTCATCACCCACCGTTAAGGGTTTTTTAAACTGGCAAGCCAGTTCGACTAGCGGAGCCATAAAGCCGTTATTGTATATGTCCATATAACTTATACCATAACGTTTGCCGAACGACTCTCTTCCGTCTTCGAAATAGCGTATATACTGGCCGTGCCACACAATTTGCATGGAATCGACCTCGCTGAAACGCACCCTTATGGTTGTTGTATCGGTTAATGATGCTATAGCGGGATTACATTTTCTCATTATTTTTATATTGACAGTATTATTTTTAACCCCTAAAAACACGTAGTAACACTAAGTTCACAAAAAAATATTTATATTTAATGCCTTGTGTACTTTGTATAAAGTCTTTGTAAACCGTGTGGTTAAAATATTTCCTTTAAAATTTAAGTTCCTGTTTTCATAAAAATCTTCATGCGGCATTTGGCAATTAGCTCGCCGTTTATGCTTGTTATCACCTCAATTAGCTTGATGTTATCAACACTATGTATATCATTTATTACGGTATCCAAAATATCTCCTATATGCGGCAGGCGATATAGCTTAAACTTATCGACAGATGCAATAAAACCGATCGGAACGGCCACATTTTCCAACATATACCGGTAACCAACTCGTGCTGCCGCTGATTGTGCCATATGCTCAATTATTCCCGCCTCTACAAATACACCTGATTCGCAAAACAGATTATCGGGCAGTATCGTTAAACACGAATGCAAACCGAGGCAGCCAATGTCATTAAGCCCATAAAGCCTGTCGACCACAACCATAGGCGGGCGTTGCGGTATAAGGCTTAGTATATCATCACCTTGTATGTCTATCATTGCAGCTTTCGATATATTATTCTTATCAAATTAATTCCCTGCCAGTACACATTGCAAAATGCTGTGCCCCATTCCTAAATTGTCATGTATTTTTTCAATGGCCAAACCTGCGGTATTTATGTACCGTACCATATCGTCTGAGTAGTACATTTTACTGTTGCCATTTGCCATTGCCGTAAAATATAAGCTAGTTTGCGCCAGACAGTACGATGCCGTTTCGAATTTCTGCTTGTCCCAAAATGTTTCCATAATGTACAAGCGGGTGTTATTGCCCATCGATTCAGTTGCCCGATGTAAAATACTGATAACCTCATCTTTCGAAAAACAATCCAGAAACTGACTCATCCATATGGCATCAAAACCTTTCGGGAATAGAACACCAGCATCCAGTAAATTTACCTCATGTCCGTGAATACGGTCTGCCCCGTTTTTCCCCGATATTTGCAGCCTCATAAGCTCGAGCTGCTGCGGTAGATCCATAATGGTAACTTCAACCGCAGGGTTGTATTCCACGCATTTCATGGCCCAGCGCCCGGTATTTCCACCCACATCCAGTATTGTAGCCGGATTACTGGCAAAAACAATGTGAAGCGCTTCGTCGAACGAGCAATCAGAATAATAATGGTCGAACCTGAACCAGCTCTTCTGCACTTGTTCGGGCAGGCTCGATAAGCCTTCGTAAATTGTAGGCCAGTCGCCAAAAACTTTCAAGCCTTCGGGTTTATTGCTCAGTAACGATTCTTCGAGTTTAAACAAGCCCAAATAATTAACATCGTGGTTAAAACCCATGTTAACACGCGCCATTTTATCGTTTAGCAGAAACCATCCGGCTTTAGCCAGCATAAAACGGTCGTTATTCAGCAAAACCGTACCGATTGTTAACGACGACTCCAGCAACACTTGAACAGTATAGGGCGACAGCTCCGCTTTGTCAACAATTTCGTCAACGGTCAATCCCTCCCTGTTTTCGGTCAGCAGACTGAAAATGCCGAATTTTATCATCAGCCTCGATACTTGGAATACCACAGGGGCAAAGGCTATTTCCTGAGCCAGGCGTTGTGCTTCGACAGCCGTGTATTTTTCCTTCGAATATCGTTTTTTTAAGTTGTCGGATATGTTCATTGTATTTCTTTAATGTGCTAATATGCTGATCTGTCAATGTGATAACATACTAATGATTAAGTGTAAAACAATAATTTGTTAAGTTGTTCATTGGCACATTATCTTATTAGCATGTCAGCACATTTTTCTTATTTCCAGAATTTATAATAATTAAACCACTGCTCGGGATATTTTTTTACCATACTTTCGAGCACCTGTACATATTGTTCAAGTAAAAGCTGTTCGGGTTTTTCGCCGATTTTATGCGACACAGGCTGGGCAGCAAAAAAATGGAAGCGGTATGTACGGCTGGGTTCGCGCATGGCAAAATAAAAAACAACCGGAACCCGCACGCGCGAGGCCAAAATAAACAAACCTGCCGGAAATTTGGCCTGCTTGCCCATAAATGTACAGGTCAACAATTTATCCTTGTTTACGTAACGATCGCCTTGGAAGCATACATACTCCTTATTATCCAAAGCCGATTTAATGTTGAATACGTGTTCGAGATTATTGTTATTTACCGGAATCATTTTATAGCTTATCGGGAAAGCATTCCGCTCGATTATCTTTTTGATTTTTTCGTATTCGGCATCGTAAAGAACGATGTTTATTTTTCTACTGTAATCATCAAAAAAAGGCGTCCCGATTTCCCAGTTGCCAATATGCGCCCCTATTATTATCGCTCCGGTATCGTTGCCAAGTATCCCGATAAATTTTTCGTAGTTATCAAATTCAAATTTATATTTATCCAACTGGTCGCTAATTATAGCTACCTTATCAATAAGTATTTGCCCTAAGCGGTAATAATTACGAAACAAAAATATCACCGAGTCGAATAAACCGAGTTTTAATATCCTCCGGGCATAATACCATACGCTAGCTGTGGCTTTAGGTGCGAAAGGAACAAAATGGATGATAACAATATTCAGAAAAGCATAAGCGGCATTAATGCCAAGGTATTTTATCAGATAGATAAAAAACAAGTATCCGAACGTCCCTCCCCGCGTTTTTCCTTTCCACTCATTGGTAGTCATTACTCAGCCGCATTCATCCGCTCGATAATGAAACCATAAAAATCCCGGAATGTTTTTATATTGGCAAAATCCTTACCGGTTACTGTAAACCCGAAATTCTGTTCAACCAATACAACCATGTCTACCAGATCCAGGCTATCCAGTTCAAGCGTCTGCATTAAATTGGCATCGGGTTGTATTGTATTAATGTCTATTTCAAACTCTTCGGCAAGTATTATCCGTATTTTTTCAATAACTTCTTCTGTATTTACATTTCCCATTATATGATTGTTTAAGTGAGTAAATATGTTGTAATTGTTGGATTAGTTTTTAAATTTTCTCACAATCAATGTCGAATTTGTACCTCCAAAACCAAACGAATTGGATAAAAAGGCATCAAATTCCATATCAACACGTTTAATTGGGATATTAAGCAATGCTGAAACATCGTCCGGTTCTTCAAAGTTGATATTCGGAGCAATAAAATCATTGTTCATCATCAGCACCGAATAAATAATCTCGCTTGCACCGGCCATCCACATCTCATGCCCTGTCATCGATTTAGTAGAGGCAACTAATGGACAGCCGTTGTCGAATACATCAAGAATAGCCTGTGCTTCGTTCGAATCTCCCAATAGTGTCGATGTTGCATGCGCATTAATATACTGGATATCGCTAAGTTTCAGCCCCGATAAATCGATGGCCATTTGCAGGGATTTGCGCGAACCTTCGACATTGGGTATCGAAATATGGTCGCCGTTCGACGAAAATCCGTAGCTTACAATTTCAGCAAGTATCGGCGCATCGCGTTTTACCGCCGACTCATAACTTTCGACCACCAAACTGGCTGCCCCTCCGCTGGGAACCAGTCCGTCGCGGTTTTTATCGAACGGGCGCGAAGCTTTTTGCGCAGCATCAACACGGGTAGAGAAGGCGCTTAACCCGTCGAAACTGCCTACTCCGAAAGGATTGACCTCCTGTGCCCCACCGCAAAGTATACAGTCCTGCAAGCCATTTTTTACTAGCAGATAAGCAATGCCAATAGCGTGTGAACCGCTTGCACAAGCGCCTGCAATGGTAAAACTAATGCCTTTGAGTTTAAAAATGACCGAAAGGTTCATGGTTACGGTGGAATTCATCGACTGGAAGATTGAGCCGGAACCTACCAATACCGTATTTTTTTTATTCCGGACAATATCGGCAGCCGTTATAACCGGCACGGAACTACTGTCGTTACCGTACAAAATACCGACATCGTTGGCTTCGAGGAAAACATCGTCGATTTTTGCATTGCGGAAAGCTTCAAGTGTTGCCATGTAAGCATATTCCCCCTGCTCGGACAAATAATTACGTTTGCGCCTGTCGAGCAAAGTTTTCAAATCGGGGCGCCGGATAATGCCAGTCAGCGGCGAAATGAATCCCATCTTGGTTCGCACCGGATCGATACCCACACCTGACCGGCCGTCGTATAACGATTGTTTTACCTCATCGAGATTAGCGCCTATGCACGAGTATATGCCCATTCCTGTTATAACAACTCTTTTCATCCTTGTATAAAAAACTATTTAGGTATAAAGGCCTCCATTTATCGAAATTACTTCACCTGTGATATATGATGCTTGTTTTGATACTAAAAACGATACCAGTGAGGCAACTTCGTCGGCTGTGCCAAACCGCCCTGCCGGAATGTTTTTACTCAGCTCTTTTTCATCAAGCCCTTGCGTCATGTCGGTACTGATAAAGCCCGGAGCCACAGCATTAACTGTAACGTTTTTACGGGCAATCTCCAATGCCAGCGCTTTTGTGGCGGCAATTAACCCGCCCTTTGCAGCAGCATAATTTACCTGTCCTGGCAAACCTTTAATGCCCGATAACGATGCAATATTAACAATGCGCCCGAACTTTTTTGCCAGCATATTTTTTAGTAAGGGCTGGGTTACATTAAAAAAACCTTGCAGGCTGATATTCAAAACTTCATGCCAGTCTTCTTCCGGCATCCACATCATTAAATTATCTTTACGGATGCCTGCATTATTTACTAATACCTCAATGTATTCCCCGGCATGGTTTTGCGCCCAGCCGTCGAACGCTACCTTTACTTCACCCGCATCGGTAACGTCGAACTTCATCAACTCGCCAGCCGAACCTACTTGTTGTACTTCGTCCAATGTTTTGGTTGCCCCGACTTTGCTCGAATTATAATTGATGATGATGTAATATCCATCACGGGCAAGTTGTATGGCAACGGCACGCCCAATACCTTTACTTGCACCGGTAACTAACGCATATTTCATAGCTCAACTTCGGTTAACTCGCGGGTTTTTAAATAATCAACAAGCTTGGCAATATTTTTATACATCGGGTTGTCATCAACAAAAACTGGGAATATTTCGCGTACTTCGTCATAAATTCTAAGCGATTTGGGAGACAGCAACGATTGAATTTTCAAATAATCAACCGCTTGAACAATCGCCGTAAACAAAATCGACATTACCTGAAACGAATTGTCGATCACTGTTTTTGCGAGTAGTGCCGCGTTTGTACCCATGCTCACAATATCTTGATTTTCATTATTATTTGGAATACTGTGCACATACATTGGATTCGATAATGTCTGGCATTCGGCAGTTGTTGATGTTGCAGTAAATTGTGCGGCTTGTAAACCGTAGTTCAAGCCTAATGTACCGAGGTTGACAAACGGAGGAAGTATACCGTTAACACGATCGTGAAACAAGTAATTAAGCTGTCGTTCGGCAAGCATGGTTAGTTTGGTGATGGCGATTTTTAGCTTATCCATTTCGAAGGAAACATAATCACCATGAAAATTACCGCCATGGTATATATTGCCGGAATCGGGATCGACTATCGGATTATCGGACACCGAGTTAATTTCGTCAACCAGTACTTTTCTGGCATTTTCCAGTTCATCATAAATCGGCCCCAAAACCTGCGGAACACAACGTAACGAGTAGTAGGGCTGAACCTTATGTTTAAATATCTTTTCTTCCCGCTTTTGATTGTACAGTTCGATTTCGCGCTTGCGCACACATTTGCTTGCCGAAATCCACTTGCGCATAGCCCGTGCAATTTCGTTCTGCCCTTTATGACGCTTTAAACTGTTTAGTTCTTCCGATAAAAAATCATCATAGGAAGCGGCAATTTCGTTCACCATTACCGATGCTATTACCGACCATCGCAATAACATACTAGCATATATAACGTTAACGAGCCCAATACCTGTCATAACCGAAGTGCCGTTTGTAATGGAAAGCCCCTCACGAATGTGCATCGAAAAAGGTTTCAGTTTATTCTCGGCCAAAACTTCAGCCGCAGGACGCAACTGCTTATTATAAAAAACCTCACCTTCGCCAATCAGGGTTAAGGCCATGTGTGCCAGTTGCACCAAATCGCCGCTAGCTCCAACGCCCCCGTGTTCGGGGATATATGGGTAAATATCTTTGTTAATGAAGATTATCAGTAATTCAACCAAATCGGGATGAACACCGGATTTACCTTGCAGGAAAGTATAAAGGCGTGCCAGCATAGCTGCTTTAATATAAACGGTATCAAGCGGTTTACCTGCCCCTACCGAATGACTGCGAACGATATTGTACTGCAACTCTGTCAACACCTTATCATCAACCCGGTATTGCGCCATCGGACCAAACCCTGTATTGATACCATAAATTACCTTATCGACAGAGAAGCTTTCTAAAAAATCAAAGCTCTTCTGTACTTTATCCATCAATTCTCTTGAAATTGATACCGGTGTTTTTTTGAACAAAATACTATATACCAGCTCAATATCAATTATTTGCTGTCCCTTCATTTTGTAAGCCCCAAATTATTCAAGTTGCAAAAATAACATTTTATTTCTAAAAGTTTTCATTTGTTAATAGTGAATAGCGATTCAGGGCTGAATTATTATTTAACATTGATTATATTGCATATTGGCAGAAAGACAAACTCTATCCTTTTGCATAGAATCAGACAAGTTTAAAGAAGAACTTTCAAAAAAACGTTTCGTGTCTGTTTCGTAAAAAAGGCGATTAAACAGGTGAGACTTGATTTGGGGAGTAAGTTATCTCCACGACGGTTTTCAGGCCGTAATCCATACAACCAATCGGGAACCAGACAGAGGGTAAAATTCATTTTTGGTGTATCTTCCGGTATTCTCCCTCCTTGTCGAATATGTCGAAAAGATCACGGAAAAGAAAAGGGATTTGGCAGGTGGAGAACTGCGGAGCAGTTACCAGTTTTATATGACGTTGGCGTATCATCTGAAAAAATTCAGCGGGGATAAAACCATATTCAAACATATTGATAAGAAATACTGTATAGATTTCATAGAATACATGAAAACAGCCAAAAGCAAGCTGAATGACCGTCCGTTGGATGAAGCCACACAACGGCAGTATATCAAACGCTTGTCTTCTGTTCTTAATATAGCTATTGCAGATGAAATCATCGTATCCAATCTGTTATTACAGATAAAGCCGAAAGAACTCCCAAAGAACCGGAGCCGGGAAGTATGTTACCTTAGCATTGACGAGGTACGGAAATTGATTGATACCCCCTGTTACTATTCCGACATACGGAACGCGTTCTCGTTCTCTTGCTTCACAGGGTTGTGGTTCAGCGATATAAAGGCTTTGACATGGGGCAAACTTAAAAAGGACAGTAATGAGAATACATTTATAAGCTACACACAGAAGAAAACCCAAAAATGGGGAAACTTGCCGATGGCAAAGCGCAAGGATGTTTTGGCGGAACGGGGAACGGCATTGGATAGTGATTTGGTATTTCTTGTCCGCAGTGGCGGGTATGAGAACAGCATCATCAAAACGTGGGCGATAGCGGTTGGGATAGAAAAGACGGTCAGCTTCCATGTAGACCGGCACACGGCGGAGACCCTATTGCTGAGCCTTGAGGTACCGATTGAGACGGTCAGCAAGATTTTGGGACATGCAGATATAAAAACTACCCAGATTTATGCCAAAGTTATCGACAAGAGCAAGCAGGATGCGATTGATAAGTTGGATGGGCTGACGGGTTGATAGATTTACCGGATATTTATTGTAATTTTGTTGTTGATAATCAGAAAATACATTATGACATTAATAAAGAAAAATAGTTTTGATGAATTGGTTCATAATCTGTCGCACATTCACAGCGTATTGCAAAATAACGCTGCGAAAGCGGTTGACCAGTTCCTGTCTTTAAGGAATTGGGTGTTTGGCTATTATATTATGGAGTATGAGCAAAAAGGCGAAGATCGCGCCAAATATGGCGAAAATTTTATGCGGGAAATCGCAGGGAAATTGACTCATATAAAAGGACTTCGTTTCCGTCAGTTATATGTATGCAAACTTAGTATATGACAAAATTTGATATATACTTGGAATTATTTGAATATAAATAAAATATACTTGCTTTTTATTTGGAAACGGCCTTGAAAATTCGTATCTTTATAGCTTATATTCAATCATTCATTATAATGA
>JAISFN010000094.1 GCA_031263585.1 Prevotellaceae bacterium
TCCTCAAAAATAATACGTGGGCGTTTAAACGTATTTATATAAGCTTTTAATTAGTATTTAAAAGCATTTTAAAAGTATTTTAAAAGTATTTAATCCCGATTGCTTTACATCTATTCCGGAAACCCTAACGCAAGTTACGAGGATATAGTTTAAACCGCTGAAAAATCGTACATCCACAGCCAGATAACGACGCTGCCCGACCAATACCAGATATTAGTTTTGTCCTTGTCGGGCGATGACCGGATTTTCTCCGTGCCAAGTAACAGCTGTTGCAACGAGAAGCTGAAAAAAATAAGCAAATAATAAAGCATAGGCCAAAACCGCCGGACAGGGAAAGAAGCAGTACCGAAAGAAGAAAGCCGACGTCCCGCGCCTTTGTGTCGACGACGTAATGGCTCGCCCCAAGTTAAAGGAGTATCAGGATACCTACGCTGAAGCAATGGCAAAATACGGCCTTAAATGGGGCATAGATGGCACCGAGGCCAAACACACCACCAACCGAAGTATTACCGCGAGTTATTCATCCCAAAGGACGAATTGCAGGAATACATGGAGGTTTTGCAGGAAGAGAAAGCCGACATCAACGACAGTCAGAATATCCTCGACTGGTTCAAACAGAAATATCAGGAACTCAAACAGGTTGCAAGACCTTATACCAGACTTGCCGTAAAGCTGAAAGTAAATATAAGGTAAAAGATTTAAAAGATAATCGTGGGCTGTTCCTCTAAAATTTAGTATCTTTGGCAAATGTAAGCCTTTGAGCTATCGGGAGCCTGCGTGTTTAACATCATAGAGAATAAGTAGCTGCGCTACATAACGGTTATAACAAAACGGCAATTCAGCATAATCCGTTTTGCCGTTGGCCGCCAGCCGAAAGCATGGCTGATAATTACGTTGAAAATGAAAGTTAAACCAAATTAATAATCGTCCGACAGGGCATAAATAAGTAGAAAAAATGAAAAAATTAAGAGTAATTTTTAAGGTAGCGATTGTAGCCATCGCTACAGCAGTAATGTTACCGGCGAATAGTACCGCCCAAGTTTCATACCCTTATACTATTGAGCAAGATGTTAATTTTAGAGTTAATGTGCGCTCTTATAAAATGTTCTATGGATTAGTTCCCGGAAATTCATCCCCAGAAGGTTACACCTATCAAAAATGGGGTTACACTGGTTCATATAGCCAAAAAAACGGTTATATCGGCTTGCCTAATGATTCTGACCAAAAGTATATAGAATTGACAGTTTGGTTTCACAACATTGGAGATAAAGAGGCAAAAATTTATTTTTCTTCAAATGATAGTACTTTATTGGATTGTTCGCTTCTGTTCGGAGATAATCAATCTATTCCCGCCAGAGCCTTTAATATTCCCGGCGCTGGGGTTGGCGCTAACAGAATGATGATTGAGGAATGGAAAGGTGATTTGTATTTCACCCTAAAACCCCAAGAGGAGACATGGATAATGATATTGTTCCGTATACCGGAAGATGTGTCGGAAGCAAAATTTCGGTTAAAACAACATGCGCTTATCCCTGTGTCAATACCTGAAAGAGAACATTAAAATCCCGATTAAAAAGTGCGGCCTTACAGTGTGAAGTACAGCACGACAACGACGTACAGCGAAACCAGAAAAATGCCAGCATCTAACTGCCAGCCTGCTTTCAGGCGTTGACGACGAACAGATTTGAAAGTTTGTCGCCCGCATTACTATTTGTGTCAATGGGTAAGAACGTGTGCTGCAAACCCGCCCAAAAAGCAACTACAAAAATATATTGTGAAAAGTATTATAGCTTCCTTTTTATGCACAAAACCACACCACGTTAAGGTATAATTCAATTAATATCTGATATATACCAAACTCTTCTTATTACTATTATGTTATAATTATTGACTTATATGGCCTATTGTAACTATAATATGCCGATCTTATTTTGCGACGATTATACTCAGCCTCTAGTTGAATTTTCAACTCTGTTTTTTCGATTGTATCCACTCATCAATTGCTTTGGCGGCTTTACGTCCGGCGCCCATAGCCAATATTACGGTTGCCGCCCCTGTAACCGCATCGCCTCCGGCAAATATACCCTCGCGGGTTGTTTGACCGTTGTCGTCGGCAATAATGCAGCCCCATTTATTGGTGTCTAATCCTTGCGTTGTTGACGATATCAACGGATTAGGCGATGTTCCTAACGACATGATCACGACATCGGTTTCGATATCAAATTCCGACCCTTTAATTTCAATGGGGCTACAACGCCCCGATGCATCGGGTTCGCCCAACTTCATACGTATACAACGCAAACCTCGTACCCAGCCTTTATCGTCGCCCAGTACCTCAACAGGGTTAGTTAAAAACTGAAAATCGATGTCTTCTTCCTTGGCATGATGTACTTCCTCTACACGGGCGGGTAATTCTTTTTCGGTACGGCGGTATGCCACGCTCACTTTTGCACCCAGTCGCAATGCGGTACGCGCGGCATCCATAGCAACATTACCGCCGCCAACTACGACAACACGTCTGCCTACGTATATAGGCGTATCATAGTCCGGGTCGTAAGCTTTCATTATATTGGCGCGGGTAAGAAACTCATTTGCCGACACTACACCGTTTAAGTTCTCGCCGGGTATTCCCATAAATTTCGGCAATCCTGCCCCCGAACCAATGAATATGGCCTTGTAACTTTCTTCATCCATCAGCATGTCAATAGTAACGGTACGTCCTACAACAACATCGGTTTCAATGTCGACGCCCAGTTTTTTTACATTTTCAATCTCGTGCTTTACTACCCGTTCCTTAGGCAAACGGAATTCGGGTATGCCATATTCCAGCACGCCGCCGGGTTTATGCAAGGCTTCGAATATTTTTACCTCGTAGCCCATTTTGGCAAGGTCGGTTGCACAGGCTAGTCCAGCAGGGCCACAGCCTACAATCGCCACCTTATGTCCGTTCGGGGCTTTTTTTTGCGCCAGATTAATGTTGTTTTCTCTCGACCAGTCGGCTACAAAGCGTTCGAGCTTTCCAATGGCTACCGGTTCATTTTTAATGCCCAGGATACATGCGCCTTCGCACTGCGTTTCCTGTGGGCAAACACGGCCGCATACGGCGGGCAAGCTACTGTCTTCGGTAATGATATGGGCGGCATCGGCAAATTTGCCATCAAGCACAGCCTGGATAAATTGCGGAATTTTAATATATACCGGACAATCAGCCACACACTTGGGATTTTTACATTGCAGGCAGCGCGATGCTTCGAGCATAGCCTCGTCGGCATTGTAGCCAAAACAAACTTCTTCAAAGTTAGTTGCCCGTTCTTTAGGGTCCTGTTCGCGTACTGCTACGCGGGGTATTTTATTTGCCACTTTATTCGATTATTTCTATAAGGTTTATCAATGAAAAAATGATATTTGAAAATTTCCTGATTACTTGTCCGATAGTCTTACAAAACACTTACAATTACTTTCGTACTCATGGTTGCGGTACATACTCTGGCGACGCAAGGCTTCGTCAAAATCTATCAAATGCCCGTCGAACTCCGGCCCGTCGACACAGGTAAATCTGGTTTTTCCGCCCACCGTAACACGGCATGCGCCACACATACCGGTTCCGTCAACCATCAATGTATTAAGGCTTACAATGGTTTTAATACCATAGGGTTTTGTAGTTAGCGCAACAAACTTCATCATAATCATGGGGCCTATGGCTACTACTTCGTCATAATGCTTACCCTGATTATTAATTAAATCTTTCAGCATATCGGTTACCAGCCCTTTATTGCCGTAGCTACCGTCATCGGTGGTAATGTAAACGTTACCGGCTACGACACGCATTTCATCCTCCAATATAAGCAGTTCCTTGTTTTTTGCCCCTATAATTACGTCGGCTTTAACACCTACGGAACTCAACCATGCCACCTGGGGGTAAACAGGGGCTGTTCCCAAGCCTCCGGCTATAAACAATATCTTTTTTTTCTTTAACAATTCTATCGGTTCATGTCCAAATTCGGAGGGCTGTCCTAAAGGCCCTACAAAATCAAGCAACAAATCGCCCTCATTCAAGTTGGCAATCAACCTGCTCGACACGCCTACAACCTGTATAACAATGGTTACCGTGCCTTTGCAGTGGTTGTAGTCGCAAATGGTTAAAGGTATACGTTCGCCTTTTTCGTGTACGCGCACAATAACAAACTGCCCAGGAAAGGCGGTCCGTGCTACCCGAGGAGCCATAATATCCATTAAATAAATGTTAGAGGCAAGCAGTTCCTTTTTTACAATTTCAAACATATAAATTTTATTTCTAGGTTAAAAAACCATATCGCCGTTTTGTTATAAGTATTTAAAAATAAGTAATAGTATAGTGTCCTTTGCTACGCTAAACAAAGTGAAGGACGACAAAACATATCAATATTTTTGTGATAGCTTAATGTAAAGCATACATGCTAAACGGTGCAAAAATATAAATAATAGTTTATCTGCTATTACTTATTTTTATTAAGTATTGAAGATTTACTATTGTTGATAGTATATTTTTGCAACACAAAGATATAATGCATTTTGTAATTTTTAAACTATAATAATAAATTCTTTCAACTACTTATGCCAGCTATTTTTAGGACAATTATTAGGCATCTTTGCATGCATATTTAATGTTGCCTTTTTCTCAATAAAATTTCAACTTGTAAAATATAGTTTTAATTTTTTTTCAGATATTTGTAAATAAAAAATTACATATGTATCGAAAACTAAGTTCACAAGAAATCGATTCTCTCCAAAATCAGAACTGTTACTGCAAAAACTGGGATTTAATTGAAGTTATTGACAACTTCAACCCTCGATATGTTCGCAACAGCAGTTTTTCGGGAAAAATCAAATTAGGCTATTTTGAAAGGGATTTCGAGCTTCCCGGAGGGTTGGTATGCCACTCGGGGATATATAATGCAACTATCCACAATTGTATTATCGGCAATAACGTTTACATCGGCAATATCGGCAATTATATGGCCAACTACATTGTGGAAGACGATGTTTTTATTGATAATGTCGATATTTTACTTGTCGAGGGTACATCTTCATTTGGAAATAACATCAAAGTAACTGTTTTATGTGAAACCGGCGGACGCGAAGTGCCTATCTTCAACCAATTATCGGCGCAAATGGCCTATATACTTACATTATACCGCCACCGACCGAATGTGATTAACAAAATTTCAAACTATATCGAAGCATATAGTAAATCGGTAACATCTGATATGGGAGTTATCGGCAAGGCGTCGCAAATTACCAGCTGTCAGAAAATCAAGAATGTAAAAATAGGCAGTCATGCCCGTTTAAATGGGGTGTACCGCTTACAAAACGGAACTATAAACAGTTGCGAAAAGGACACATCATTTATCGGGTTCGGGGTAATTGCCGAGAATTTTATTATATCTACCGGAACAAAAATAGACGATGGCGCGGTTGTGTATAATTGTTTTATCGGGCAGGGATGCATACTCAGCAAACATTATTCGGCCGAAAATTCGTTATTTTTTGCTAATTCGGCAGGCTTTCATGGCGAGGCATGTTCTATTTTCGCAGGCCCCTTTACAGTTACCCACCATAAGTCCACGCTTTTAATTGCCGGTATGTTCTCGTTTATGAATGCTGGCAGCGGCTCAAACCAAAGCAACCACATGTACAAGCTTGGCCCCATACATCAGGGAATAATGGAGCGGGGTGCAAAAACTTCCAGCGACTCGTACATCTTGTGGCCGGCAAAAATCGGGGCTTTTACAACTGTTATGGGACGCCATTACAAACACCCGGATACGTCGGAATTACCTTTTTCATACCTTATTGAAAATAATGACGAGAGTATATTGATTCCCGGGGTCAGCTTGCGTAGCGTAGGTACCATACGCGATGCCCAAAAGTGGCCTAAACGCGATAAACGTAAAGGCGATTATAAGCTCGATTTGGTGAATTTCAACCTATTAAGCCCTTTTACTATACATAAGATAATGCAGGGCATCGAGATATTAAATACACTACAGCATTTGTCGGGCAAAACAACCGAAGTGTATTCCTATCAAAATACGCTTATCCGCAATTCGTCGCTACGGCACGGGCTTGAATTATATTATATAGCCGCAATTAAGTTTTTGGGCAACTCGATAATCAGCCGACTCGAACATACCGATTGCAAAACGGATGACGACATCAGGGCCAGGCTTATACCATCAACGCCAATTGGTTCAGGCGATTGGTTAGATCTCGGCGGAATGATTGCACCCAAAAGCGAAATAGCTAAAATATTGGACGATATCGAAGATAACCGCATTCCATCGGTTGAAGTATTGCACGAGCGCTTACGGAATATCCACGAAAATTATTACGAATACGAATGGACATGGGCTTATGATAAGTTGCATTACCTAACGCCTAAGCCTATTAACGAAATAACAGCCCAGGATATTATCAAAATAGTGGAGCGATGGAAAACAGCCGTTGTGGATTTGGACAAAAAACTTTACAATGATGCCCGTAAAGAATTTACATTGACTTACAAAGTAAGTTTCGGCACCGATGGTTCGGAAGAAGAACAAAATATAGATTTTGAGCAAGTACGCGGCGAATTTGAAAAAAATTCGTTTGTGACCGAAGTCTTGGATCATATCCGGAGAAAATCGGAATTAGCCCGGTTTATGATTGATAAGATGGAAAAACTAAAGTAATATGACGCCAGTTATGTTAGAAGAGTAAAAGCGGCTATACAAATTCAAAAAACCACTAATGAGGTATTATTTCTAAAAAATAAATGGATAACAAAGAGTTGGATATCCGCTGGCTTGTAGGAAATACCGAAAGTTAGGCAAATTTTCTTGCTTGTATGAAGGCTTATTTGGAATGCGGCATAAATTTACGCAAAGGTGCATTCGATTTTTGAAAAAGTAAGCTTAGTATTAAGCTATTCATATATATTATTATAAATAACCGTATTATGCAGCACGGAAATTTATCTACGTTTTTTGAGCTGGGAATCCAGTTGGCGCCTCAAAACCGCATAAAAAATGCCTTTTAGATATACCTTTACGCCCTTGATATGTGTATATTTTATGTACAATTCATTTTCGTGATTATATATTCTCAATAATTATTCAAGTTCAATAGGATTATACTTTTTTATTAACGATACATTTTCGCTTGTTTTTTGAATTATAATTTTAACGTCGGTACCCTCAAAACGACGGTTTAATGCTCCAACAGGATCTTCAAAAAAGCTTTTGTATTGCTTGTAATTATCTTTTTTCGAGATTGTTCTATAATTCTTTTCAGTATCAATACTTATCGGTTTTTTAGTATTCAAACGTTGAAAAGCCGTACATTCAAATACATATTGTTTATCTTTATCTTCGGCCTTAAGTATTAAACCCGGCAATCCCCGTAATTTCCAGGGGCCTTCGCCCATAGCAATTTCGGGTGCAAACCAAACTGACCAATCCCGCCCGCCATAACGAGTTACTGCTTTCTGGCAAATATAACCAAGTACGGTATCGGTATCGACAGTAATTTCCCACTCGGGCGGCAATGCTTTTTCTTCATATTTGTAAGTTTCACGAGGCATAAAATCGCTGGTTACAATAATGTTATTCGTTTTACGGTCGGTAAAAAATATTTCCCGATTATTGCTTCTCCGTAACATTGTTCGGGGCTGTGTTACAGAAATCTGTTTGATATCGCTTACTTGCTGACCCTGCTGAATCCCCAACACTTGCGGCTTGTATTCCCCAGGGTTGGCAGTTTGCAACGAATCCACAGTGTAATTGGTATAACTTTGGTATTGTGTATAATTATCCCCAATTAAAAGCCTCATTTCGTCGAGCTCAGCCTTATCTGCTTTCAACAAATCCATTATATAATCGAGTTTATAAATGCACTCAAAATTAGCCGAATCGAGGATTTGTGAATGTAATGTAAATGCTGTGAAAATAGTAACAATTAATAATCCAATTTTTTTCATCTCAGTAAATTTAAAAAATTACGAATGTTTCGCAAATCTACGAATATTTCAGAATTTTCAAAAATTTCCGTAGAAAATTTCCGTAACCATTATTAAACCTGAATAAAATTAACTCCCTGTGGCGCATTTAGAATTTACCCCAAACCCTTAAAGAGATTCAATAATTATCTTGCTATCTAAAAGTCCCATTTAAAGCGGCGCTTTTAGGCCTATACTTATATCGTTTTTTGCAATCGACGTCACGGCGAGAAGGCGTTTTGCCAACAAAGCAATTCAGGAATGTGCAGAATTGACTTTTTTAGACAACCTCTTAAGGAGAGGTGAATAAAAACGACATACAAGCACTTTAAATAGTTATTTTATTCTCAAATGTCTCACGAGTTCATATTATTTAATTCAATATCATTGAATAAGGAACCCATATAAAACGAGGACGGTAAATTGATACATCGGTAAATAAATCGGGGATATTTTTAGCATTAACACAGTAGCTTACCAAAAGTTTATCACCATCCCCATATTGCGGATGAGCCATAGCATTGTATAAAAATACATGTTGCATGCTTGCCTCGGGTTCATCATATAATTTCTTTTTATTATACCAGGGACCTTCCGGTTCATCGGCTATGTATGAATAAATTTCGGGCAAAAACCTGTCTTGAGCCAACAATACAAATTTATCCCCATGTTTAAACACGCTAAACTGTTCCGATACGGGAATATCAACACCCTGCATGGATTTTGCGGCTTCGGCGCTGTTCGTCCAGTTTGCTCCATCAAAATATTCCCAACCCTGTAATTTATCATTGATGAATTTTGTTCTTGCAATGCGAACTGGCGCCTCATACCCATCAGGACTTGTACCGTAGGTATAATAATATCCATCATGCTCAAACACAGCATAACCATAATGGGAATTCGTTTTTACCGATGATTCAATACCTTCACTATCAATAATCGTTAAATCGGGATAGTTTAAACGATAATAAACCGAGCCGTCCCAGTAAAAATCCCCGGTACCCTCCCCTGTTTTTACAATCCTCGACATAAATATATGAACAATGTTATTTTTTACAAATCCATGCATGGGCCATAAAAAAGCAGGATAATCATTAACTTTTCCTATTTCAACCATTGATAATGGTTCATCAGCTGTTCCCCTATACGTCGTTTTTGCAGTTTTTCCATCAACAAACGACCATACGTTACCAATAATCAACGGCGATGTTTTTGGGTTACGGGTATTGTTTTCCACTTCGCCGATAAACGAATCGCCCCAAAGCCAGTAATTTTTATCTTTATCAATTTGTATTGAAATGGCTCCGTCTCCTCCGCTCAATTCACCTTTTACACTGGGGAAAAGTATGTTCACCATTTCGGTATCCAATATAATTTCTTTTGGATTTTCGCCTTTAACTAATGTTTTATTCTCGTTACCCGATTTGCAAGCAACAATTGCCATTAAACAAAGAATTGTTACTAATAATGCTGTTTTTTTCATAAGAATCTATCTTTAAGTTCGCAGAACTGTTTGTTATAATCTAATTTATTTTTCAAGCAATCTATTGAAAATGTCGAAAGTATCGTTAAATATTTCGAACTACTTAAAAGTAAACAATATTCATATCATAAACCCTATGGGTAGTAATCCCTTCCCAATCATCGGAACGGAAAGGAGCAAGGGGTAAGCGTGCCGAATTACATATGTTGAGTTCACCTGGATTTTTCGACCATGCATAACGCACCGCCACCGGATTACTGACTTTTGACGAACTCACTATAATTCGATTATCTTTTATTTCAACATACTCAGCCCAATGGAAAATACTATCGGCTCCGGCTAGTGCAAAAGCTCTTATGGATTTACTGTCATCACATTTTTTGATAAAAGTAGCCGATCCTATAAAAATAACAGCCTTACCCCTTTCAAATAACACATTGTTAAAATGCGGGCTTTCCGATTCAATACTTTCGCCATAAGTCTTATCCAATGCCAATAAAGCAAGCCTTCTTCCTATTTCCTGCTTATTTTGCGGATGAATGTCATGAGATTCCCCAATATCAATTGCCACAGCCATACCGGTATTGGGTAACTGTAATGCAGCCGTTTGCGACTCTCTCAACTCGGCCCAATCGCTATCCTGTGGTTGTGTTGCAGATGTTCCGAAATTAGCCAGTTGAACATAATAAAACGGCAAGTCTCCCTGATTGAATTGCTTCCGCCAGTCGGTAATCATTGTTGGGAAAATATGCCTGTATTCGTAGCCCCTGCCGACATTACTTTCACCTTGATACCAGACAAAACCTGTTAACGAATAATTTAGCAATGGGTAGATCATGGCATTGTATAAAACCGTAGGATCGGAGAAAGGATTTTTATCAAAAATCATAGGTTTGAGAAATTCTTCCGAATCAATAGCATAATCGGGCCTAAATACCCAATTACCTGCCAATATTTCGCTTTCCCACAGCGGATGGTAATTAAATCCTCCTTTGCCTTCAACATTAAAAACACGTACTACCAATATATTATCCTTTGCCTTCAGGTATTTTGCCGAAGCATAATAATTACTCCAGTTTTTACTGCCGAAAGTTTCCCCTATTTGCTGCCCGTTAATCCATGCAATATTGTAATCCTTCACATAATCAAGGAATATCTGGAACGAATCAAGCTTAAAGTTTTCGGGCAAATCGAAACTTGTTTTAAACCAAACCGCACCGTCAAAATTATCCAGTCCGACATTTGCATCTTCCCAGTAATTCGGGAATTTAATAGATTTCCAGTCCGAAAAATCGGTTTCGGGTAAGTACCATTTTTCTTCCATACCTGCACCTTTCAGATAATAATCGGCATCCCAGCCATTTTCACGGAGTTCGGCAAATGCAGCATTTACCTTTTCACGCGACAAAGTATTGGCATTTAATTCAACCAGCGCCTCGGAATATTGCGAGAACAGGGCAATAGCTTCTTTACTCATCCATGGTTCAATAGCCGTTCCGCTCCAGTCCGAAACTATTAAACCCACGGGCACCCCTATTTTAGGTTGGATGTTTTTTGCAAAAAAATAAGCGGTTGCCGACAATGCCCGTAAAGCATCGCCTGTGGCCGGATACCACGATGCTTGGGGAATTTTGGAAACCGGAACCAAATCCATAGTATTGGGGAGGGTGTAGAAAAATATCTGTTCATTGCCTGCAATCTTTACTTCCTCTTCGCACCACAAAAAATTACCTACTGAAAATTCCATATTCGACTGCCCTGAACATAACCATATATCGCCCACCCAAATGTTTTGAAGAGATAAACTGTCGTTTCCGCAAATACACAAAAGAGAATAAGGGCCTCCAGCCTTTAGCGTATCTATTTCGATACACCAGTCTCCATTATCATCTGTTTTTGCCTGATATTTACGGTTGTCAAGCTCCATGAAAACTTTTGCGAAGGGTGTAGCCCGCCCCCATATTTTATTGGTTTTGTTGCGTTGCAACACCATATTTTCAGTAAAAACATGAGCAAGCGACAGGCTATTAAAAACTTGCGGCTTTTGCGAACAAGCAACAAAAGCTACAATCAGTAAAATTACAGAATATCGTTTTAGCATAGAAATTAAGATTTTAGATGCCAGATACGAGAATCAAGATACAAGATTAAGTATTAAACTGAAAGCCTTGTATCTTGAGTCTACCCTCTTGCTACTAATTAAAATTAATACCCCTCATTTTGCGTTAATAATCCGCCTGATGCACCTCTTTCCCTGTCGGGAATCGGGAATAAAAAGTGTTTTGCCAACGGGGTAACCCCTGTTTTTGCCGTACCAACACGTTGTTTCAACTCATCCAGTGTGCACATGCGCACAAGGTCATGCCAGCGGTGCCCTTCAATAGCAAATTCGCAACGTCTTTCGTTCAATATTGCCCTTTTAAAGTCCGTATAAGTAGTTGCAGTGGTATTACCTAAACCGGCACGTTTACGAACCTCGTTAATCGCATCCTTAGCCTCCTGTGTAGGTCCCTGATTAGCTTCATTCAATGCTTCGGCTTTTATCAGGTACATTTCAGCTGTCCTTAAATAAGGATATGTAGCATTCGACTCGTTACCCTTAGGTTCGGCAACCCTGTCCCAATATTTACAGAAATAAGGAGCATCGAATACCTCAACTGTACCATCATTATAGGTAAAGTTGCGGAAAAGCGTTACATCACGGCGTAAATCGCCCGGCTCATATGCTAAGTATAAATCTTCGGTTGCAGCATCGTATCCTTGCGCATTGTTAGGACCTCCTTTATTTGTGTCCATCTTAGGCAATAAACGCACTAAAAACTGGTTACCATACCAACCTTCGCTTAATGTAGCGCTAAAGTTAATTTCCCAGATACGCTCACCTTTAAAGCGGTTTTCAAGTTTAAACAAATCCTCGAAATTGCTCATAGGGAAAGATGGGATAACCTTATCGGCCATGCTTGCAGCCAGTCTCAGGTATTCGTTATTTTTTTGCTTAACGCCTATTGTTAAATAAACACGCGACAGCATAGCTGTTGCACTTAATGCAAACGGACGGCCTTTACCCAAACGCTCGGTAAATTTCAGGTTTTCCTCGGCATATTTTAAATCCTCAAGAATCACCGGATATATCTGGTCAACAGGAGTTCTTGCAATATTTGCATCCTCAATACTTTCGGTTGGTTCGGTATGCAAAGGCACATCGCCGAAAAAGCGTGTCAGTTCAAAGTAACATACTGCACGTACAAAACGGGCTTCGGCAATCAGTTGATTGCGTTTAACTTCATCCGTTATAGTAGTATTCGGCACCTTTATTATTACCGTATTGCAAGCATTTATTGTTTG
Source organism: Prevotellaceae bacterium (assembly GCA_031263585.1). Lineage (GTDB taxonomy): Bacteria > Bacteroidota > Bacteroidia > Bacteroidales > UBA932 > JAISFN01. The sequence goes on from JAISFN010000094.1 coordinate 12,843, forward strand.
GAAAAAGTCACGCCACAAACAATGTACACGTACATTATCGGCATTGATATTAAAACTCGCTACTGAGGTATAATCGGCAACCGTCATTTTCGAAACTACATTGTCCGACATCAGTTCGGGAAGGTCCCAAAAATCGTTAAAAAACAAGCCACCATAGTTTTCGTCCCATAAACCATTGGGTGAATATCCTGCCACCAGATAAAAATAAATGGCATTGGCAGCAGCTATTGCATCAGCCTCGGTTTTATAAAAATTTTGTGTAGTAACCTGACCTTTGGGTTTTTCATCCAAAAAATCACTACACGATGCTGCTATTATTATTGCCGACAGCATTACAGGCATGATTTTCAAAAATATCTTTTTCATAATCTTAGTTCTTCTGTCTTTTAGAAATTAGCTCTTAAGCCTATCATAAACAAGCGTGGCATAGGGTATGAACCATAATCGGCGCCCATGCTTAAATTATTGGTTCCAAACCGGCTTACTTCAGGGTCGAAACCTGAATAATCAGTAAAAGTATATAAGTTTTTAGCGCTTATATAAAATTGTATTTTGCTGAACGATACTTTATCCAACCATGCCGATGGCAAATCGTAAGCCAGCGTAATATCTTTTATCCTCAGATACGAGCCATCTTCAACCTGGTGACTCGAGAAACGGTTAGGATATGTTTTTGCATTGGCACGGGGATATTTATTCGACGGATTGTCTTTTGTCCAACGATTCAAAGCCACTGTAGAGTTGTTTTTGGTACCGTCAAAGCTTTCGAGCGAAAATAAATTGAAGTTGGCAATCTCGTTACCATAAACGCCTTGTAAGTAAATATTTAACGACAAGCCGCCCCCTTTACTGCCAAAATCATACGAGAATGTATTGTTCCAGCCGTATGTAAAATCGGGATTTGCATTGCCCAGCTCGATTTTATCCTTGCTGTCCAAAATATTGTCGCTATCGTCATGGTTTACATACTTCCGGTCGCCGTAAGTAATACCGACACCGTCAGCAAAATAAGGGATGCTCGATAAATCTTCGCCCAATTGAACGATGCCGTTTGTTTGGTACCCGTAGAAAGCGCCTATCGGTTTACCTTCCTTTACTTCTGTCCAATCACTCACACCTATAATAGTCGTACCCCTTAAGCTTTCGGTAGCCCCTGCAAGGTCGGTCACTTTGTTACGGTTGTAACCAAATGCAAGGTTCGATTCCCATACAAATTTATTATTTGCAATGGGCACGGTATTCAAAGTGATTTCGAAACCTTTGTTTTCCAAACTACCCACATTGCGCATAGCTGCATCGTAGCCCGTATGGGCGGGAACAACTACCAGCAATAATAAATCACTTGTTTTTTTAATATAATAATCAAAAGTCAACGAATAACGGTTGTTAAAGATTCCGGCATCCAACCCTAAATTGAATTGTGCTGTGGTTTCCCATTTCAGATCCTTATTATCAATAGTATATGGCCCTTGTCCTTTAATAATTTCAGTATCGCCTATGTAAGCCTCAGTAGGTTGCAGCAAGCCTTGTGAGCTGTAAGGCGCAATACCTTCGTTACCCACTATACCGTAGCTGGCGCGTAATTTTAAATTACTCAAATTATTCAGGCTTTGCATAAAGTCTTCCCTTGCAATGTTCCACGCAGCTGATGCCGACGGGAAAAATCCGTACTTGTATTTCGACCCAAATTTCGAAGAACCGTCCACACGGGCTGTGACAGTGGCTATATATTTTCCGTTATAATCGTAGTTTACACGGGCTAAGTATGACAACATCTGCCATCCGCTGTAAGCGGTATTGGTCATCTGCTTTTTTGCACCCTGCTGAATAGCATGAAAACCCAAACGTCCGTCTTCAAAATCGGCAACTGCTACCACCAAGCTTTCGCCTTCAAATTTCTGACTGGTAATACCTGCCACGGCATTAACCGTATGTTTTTTATTGAAAACTTTGTTATACGACAATGTATTTTCCCAAACCCACGTGTAGCCGTTTCCATTACCGATAGAAGCAAAACCGTTGTTCGACTCTCCTCTTTTTACATAGTTCTGAATAAATCCCTGTTCCTTCACATTATAATAATCGATACCGAACGAAGTTTTAAAGCTAAGCTCATCAAATATCTTAAGTTCACCATAAACATTTCCGATAAAACGTGCCGACTTTGTTACCTGCTCATTTTCCTCGGCATCCTGCACAGGGTTACCAACAGCCGGCTTAGCTATGTTATTTTCATATACATAGGTGCCATCAGCGTTTTTAACAGGCAAGCCGGGATTCATTTCCAATGCCCATGATGCGATACTCGATGCAAAGGCGCCCTCGTAATTGGTTACAACGCTGTTCGAGTGGCTGTAAGTAAAGTTTGAGGTTGTACCTACTTTTATGCGGCTAGTGATTTCCTGATCCACATTAAAACGGATATTCCCCTTTTTGTAGTCGGAACCTATAATAATGCCGTCTTGAGAAAAGAAACCTCCAGATAAAAAATAAGTCGATTTCTCTCCGCCACCCGAAAATCCGATTTCATAATTTTGAATGGGGGCAATCCTGAAAATCTCATCCTGCCAATTAGTTGAATGCTTGCGTAAATTATTGATAGAAGCAAAAACCGGATTCCTGTCAACGCCTGCATTATCAGAAGCTTCGTTTCCTAATTCGGCAAGCTGGATAGCATTCAGCATATCCATTTTCTTTGAGATTTGCTGTACCCCGAAGTATGCATCAAATGAAGTTTTTACCTTCCCTTTCGAACCGCGTTTTGTAGTAATCAGGATTACCCCGTTAGCGCCGCGAGCGCCGTAAATTGCTGTTGCCGAAGCATCTTTCAAAATCTCGATTGATTCAACGTCATTAGGATTTATTGATGCCATCGGGTTAAGGCCGGGCGAGTTAAAGGAACCCGCACTTGCACCTCCGCCAACAATAGGCACGCCGTCAACCACGTACAAAGGCTCGTTGGTTCCCATCACCGAGCTTGTACCCCTGATGCGTATTGATGTGGCAGCTCCGGGTTGCCCCGATGTATTCATTACCACAACACCTGCAGCACGGCCTTGCAAACCCTGGTCAACCGATGTAATCGACGTTTTTACCAAATCTTCGGATTTAACCGAAGTTACTGCAGCTGTCAAGCTGCTTTTTTTCAAGCTGCCGTACCCGATTACAACTGTCTCGTCAAGAGTTGTTGCATCAGGCTTTAAAGTTATTTCCAGTTCAGTTCTGGTTCCCAGCGTAATTTCAACAGACTCGAAACCAACAAATGAAAACATAACAACGTCATTTTCCGATGCAGAAAGTGTAAAGCTCCCGTCATCAATAGTTGCCGTTCCGGTTCCGGTATTTTTCACATATACCGTAACCCCGGGAATTGTATTTCCATCAGGGTCTTTTACTACTCCCTTATACTTGGCTTGTTGCGCATATAAGCTGATACTCAAAAATAATGACAATACCAGCACACAACATTTCTTCATTAGTGTCATAATTAGCTATTATTAATTAGGTTATTATTCTACTCCCCACAATTTATTCGGCTCGTTACTCAACCATAATTCAAGGTTTCCGCCTTTGGAATATTCCTCGTGACTGAACCAGAATTTATTTAAAGACCGGTTATTAAGCATTGCCTTTTGTATGTAGCAGTTTTCTTTTGAATTATTGTTTACTTTGATTTTAAAATACTCGCCTTTACAATATTTAGGATCGAGTTTAATGGTGATTTCATCAAAAACAGGACTGGTTATTTCGTAAACAGGATTTTGGTCGCAAGTGCCTTTTAAGCTGAATAATCCCAGCGACATTAATGCGCTGATACCGCCCATTTGCCCCTGGTCTTCATCGTGCCCGCCATAACCCGAATCGGGAGTGGTCGCTCCGTAGGCCTGTTCGTTTACCTTACGCACCCAATACTGGCTTAACCAAGGCTTGCCGGCATAATTAAATACATGCGCATTTGAACAGCCCGGCTGATTGGCATAACTAACATAACCGCTGCCGTAACCAAATATAAAATCGTCTTTGTCCGATTGTTCGAACGCATAATTCAGTTTATCCGCTAAAACATCGTTACCACCCATTACTTTTGCCAGTTGAGGTATTGCAAACGACAGGCTCCATGTACCCTGCCATGCATTTGCCTCAACCCATCCTACATTGCTCAACGGGTCGTTATGCAGCCAGTTACCCTTTGCATTTCTCGGGAAAATCAGCTGTTGATCGGTACGATACAGATTACTCCAACCCGACGAACGTTTCAGGTAATACGATGCATCGCGTTTTTTGCCCATCTTTGCAGCCATTTCGCTCAAAGCCCAGTCCTGGTATGCCAGTTCTAAGCTGATACCTGCATTACCGGGATAATACCCTTTATCTATATAAAACTGCATATCTTCAGGCGACCCCAATAAACTTTGCATGCCTCCGGGCTTGTGGTTTTTCACCATCATATTGTAAGCTATATTGTGGTCTTTTTTAGTAAGCATATTTTTTTGATATGCACTCACAATAAGGTTGGTTGCTGGACAGCTTGTCATAATATATGAATATCCTCCGGCTATCGGCCCTCGAGCGAGCAAGCCTCCGTTTTCAGCATATTGTACAAGGCATGCAGCAAACTCATCCAGCACCTCGGGCCATGCCAAACCCCACAATACGTTCAAATTCCATTGGGTTAACCAAAAACCGTCGGAATTGTACATATGGTGCTTCACCGTACCATCGGGATTTTTAGGAAGCGTGCGGATTTTAAGCTTTGCATTTTGTGTTACAGCGCCAACCCTTGTCCCTTCGGTATGATCGGGATAATCGCCCGAATAATCGTCCAGTTTGTGGCGTCCCATTAAAACATGCCATAAATCGGTATAAAATTTAAGCTGCTGCTCGTTGGTTCCGCCTTTTACATCGATACGTCCCAGCCAGTTGTTCCATTCGCTTTGCGATGCTTTAAGAACATCATCAAAATGCCAGTGGTCACAATCTTTTTCCATGTTAAGGCGGGCATTTTCAATATTGGTGTACGATACTGCAAATTTCACCTGTATCTCGTCGCCTGCTTTTACGTTGTATAGTGCACCCACGCCGGCAGTTGGCGCATCATAATAACTCTGGTCGGGGTTGCGGGCGGTTTTTTCACTGCTTCCCTGTAACGACGATACATTTGTATATTGCTCCTCTTTATTCCAACCGTTAAGCGTTTCGAACGGTTTATCGAATTTCATCACGAAGAAAATGCGGACATTGTCGGGACCTCCCCAGAACCGTCCGGTTGTATTAACCGATCCTTCTATTTCTGTGTTGCTTACTTTTGTTACTTTGCAATCGGTCATGGTTGATGTCCCGACTATTCCACCTAAATTCAATAACAGGTTCGATACATTATCTTTTGTATAGCGCATGCGGTAAAAACTTACCCTGTCGGTAGCCGTTTGCTCTACCCAAATTCCATAATCATTAAGATAAATACGGTGATAACCAGGCTGTACAATTTCACCATCATGCGAAAACGACGATTTCCATGCATGTTCACCCATTGTTGGGTTTACATTCCCGGTTGTAGGCATAAGGGTTATGCCCGACAGCATCCAGCAATGTAATTGGGGAAATCCCAGCACTTCCATCGAATTATAATTATAACCGCCTCCATACTGGTTTTTATTACGGGTCATAGGTGCAGCGCTAATCATGCCGAAAGGCTGGTTGCCCGTGACAAAAAAGAAATAACGCCCGCGAGCCGACTCGATATACGGGTCAACCTTAGATACATAATCCGCATAATCATCGGGTGAAGGATATACTTCGAACTCCGACAAGCCGATATTCAAACCATCGGCATCGCTTACTTCAAAACGAACCCAGTCCACCTTTTTTGTAAGGAAATTAACCGCTTTAGCTTCGCCATTGTTAGGAATTCCGGTTACACGTACTTTCGACCCATCGCTGAAATGTAGCGTCCCGCCGGCGATATGCGATTCTCTCACAGGGCGGTCATATATCACTATTTTATTAATATTGCGCGAGGTATCCCAGTTTAATTGCAACCATTGGTAATGGATTTCGCCCCATGTAGTTGCACCACTTTCAGATACCCACTCGTTACGGTTCTCTACACCAATAATGCCATCGCATGCATTTGATGCAGGAAAAGTCTTTAACTCCGACGAAACGGTTATTTTCGCCTGCGGAGCTATATTATACGGACCTGCCCATACAGCAAAACTGCTTACTAAAAACACCAGTAGTAAAATGTGTTTTTTATATTGATATATTTGCATAACTTGTAATTGTTTATTGATTATTGTATATTGATAATTGATTTTTTTGATCATGAAATATAACAAAGAGGGTTACAAATAACATAGCCTATATCAGCTTACAGCATGCTCCATAAAATTCTTTATACTTTATTGTAAACGGAACAATATAAAATCTTCAATCAACAACCTTAAATTAATAACTTCCCGGTTCGCAAGTTGCCCAGTTGTAATTTTCGGCAGGCTCGCCACGGTAAGGCGTAAAGTCCGATGATTTTGAAATTCCTGCATACTTTTGGATAACTGGAGTTTCGGTTGTATAATCACCGCCAAGCCATGATAAATCCATCACCGTCATTAACCATAAATCGGTTCCTTCTAGTTTTGCTTTTTTCCATTTTGTATAGGTCGGCGTATTGGATAAGAAACCGTAATGGATAAAGAAAATCGAATCCATAACGATATCGGAACCTGTATAAGCCCAAGCACAAAACTGGTTGAGGTTTTCGAAATTAACGGGGCCGCTAATCCCCCAGTCGTATTGCCAGCTAAGGTCTTCGTGCATACGGTACACATTGTCATAAAGGGTAATATCAGCGCTAGCCTCACCGTTAACAGTCTCTTCAACCAGCAACCAGTCATATTTAGCAATTAAAGCTAAATCGGTTAAAATCACGTTTACCAATAAGTCCGAAATATCGACAATAGCTCCCGAAATATTATAACCTGTGAAACTATAAACCAATGTACCCACCTCGTCACCAACTTCGATAGGTTCGAAAAATGTAGCTTCGGAATTGTTTAAGGCCAGCTCCTTGTTATAAGCTTCAACTTGCTTCCCATTTACATGCTTGGTTACAACCAACTTATTAATACCATCCCTAACTGTTACCTTAATGTTTATATCATCGCCCGTTTTACCGGAAAACGTTGTAGTCTCAAGAATGACTTTATCTTGCACATCGTTGTCATCTGTACACGACACTATAGCTAATAATAGTAGCGCGATACTTAAATAAATTCCAATTTTTCTCATTTCTTATTTTTTAGATTAAAATTTGATGTTATAGTAGTTTAATTTTATTTAAAACATTCTCCCCTATAATATGTACTTACATGGGTATAAAATAAAACAATCGCAATAATTAGCTTAAAATTAAAATTTTAATAAAACAACCTCGAAGTATTTTTATATAAATGCGAACATATTTATAATATGTATATACATATTATTTATAAATGAAATAAATTTTTTTTGGTGATGCTCTCCAAACCAAAAAATTTTCCATATTATCATGTTTTTTAAAGTTAAAAAATAATGGGAAATTCTTACGTCTTAAAGATTTTATATTGTTGATTCTATACTTTATAATATATTTATGTACTACATTTTATGATTTTTAAACCATAAGCGTCAATTCTTTCAGCTACTTATTTGTCTAATTCTGCTAATGCATAGGCATAAGCGCCCAATGCCACGGCTTTACTGGTTCCGATGTTGGTAACAAGTATACCTAATTGTTTAACTGGATTATACGTAATGTAATTATTTGTATAGGGTATTTTTACTTCGATGCTCTTATCCTTCACAAATTCATCAAGCTGTGCGCTATCGGTCAGGTCGAAAAGTTCCATTTCGAGTCTGGGGAATAAATCGCCGGCAAATGTTCCCAGTTTACTCCGCATTTCGTTAAGCATGGACGGGAATATGTACTTAGCCGCCCCAGTTATGCCTCCGCCAATAACCACAATGCCATCGGTAAATGCAAGCAAGTGCGATATCGCGTCACCGGCAACCTCGCCGAACTGGGCAAAACTGCCAATAGCCGCCTGTTTATCTCCATGTTTCACACCTTCGGCTATATCAAAAATATCTTTTGGCGAAATACTATTGTCCGTATTGCCCGATAATTCATTGTAAACCCGTATTACTGCGCGTATGCTAACACTATCTTCCACAATCATATCCGGATATAATTTATTGCGGAATACCCATACATCGCCGCCACAGTCATTATCGCCCGTTAAAAGCTTACTATCGATAACAACACCCGACCCGAAACCCGTACCAAACGTTATCCCGATCAGGTTTTTATACGTTTTTTTACAGCCATGCGCCGCTAGAATCGCATTCAGCTGAGGTAAAGCGCCGACCAGCGCTTCACCATAAGCAAAAAGATTACCGTCATTATTGATGTATACCGGGGTTTTAAATTTTTCTTTCAGAAAGGGGCCGAGAGGAACGCCCCCTCGAAACGAAGGGAAATTAGGCAAATCGCCGATAATACCGTTTTTATAATCGGCAGGCCCGGGGAAAGCAAAACTAATAGCCGCAACAGTTCCGGTTACCCGGCTTTTAATTTCGGAAAAACCGTTGTACAAGCTTTGTAAGCATTTATCCAAATTGCCGGGGAATGCAGGAAGGCAAAGCGGAGATACAATCTCTTTATTGCCTTGTATTGCCAGAAAAACAAAATTTGTACCTCCGGCATCGAGGGTTAAAACAATCCTGTCATCGGTATTATACATAAGGTTGGTTATTTGATTATCTGTTGATTTGATTATTCGATTAATCGTAAAACGTAAAATACTATATGCGTACTGCGCATTGCGATAAGTAAATTAATCTATGAGAAAATTAGAAAATGTGAGAATTATTTTCAAATCCATTCATTTACTAATTGTCACATTGGTATATCAGCACACTGCAAACCGACACGTCATCACACCCGTACAAATGCCTTAATGGTAGTGCATTGTTTTCCTTCGGCTTCGCCATATGGCCGTATGGTATACTCGCCCACGGCAGCGGGTATAATAAATGTTTCGGCATAATGCACAACAAACGGCTCAAACCGCCCTTCGGGGCTTTCCACAATAACTTCGCACCCCTCAACAAGGTTCAATACATTAACACTGTCGTGGGTTGCGTGTTTTACAACTTTTGTAAAAATATGCCGCCGGGTTTCAATAAATTCGTTTTTATGTAAGCCTGTTTTTTCCTCTTTCCAGCCGTCGCCTTCGGCTATGGCGCTAACATTGTTAACTAAGTATTTTTGCGTGTACTCGGTATCACGGTTCCATTGGATAACATCTTTACCCCGTTCCACGTTTATCGGACGCGGTTTGCCATCGAGGTCGAGGCGCTGCCAGTCCCAAAGCTTAAATGTAAAAAGATTGGGTGTGGAACTGATTTCGAGTACTACCGAATTACTACCCGAACAATGAATTGTACCTCCAGGAATGAGAAAATGGTCATGCTTTTTGGCAGGCAGTATGTTTACATATTTTTCAGCATCAAAAACAAAATCGCTGTTTTGGGCTTTCCGCAAGTCCTCGATCATGGCATTTTTATCTATCCCCGATTTTAACCCCAGGAATACGGTTGCATCCTTTCCGGCATCAAGTAAATAATAACTTTCATCCTGCGTATAGTGTATACCAAAATTATCGTGAACATATTGTGTAGTAGGATGTACTTGAAGGCTCAGGTTCCCACCGCCCATGGTATCGAGAAAATCGAAACGTATCGGGAATTCCTTGCCGAAACGGGCTTCAACCGGCTCGCCCAGCAAGGCGGTACTCTGCAAGTAAACCAAGTTAACCGAAGGCATTTCGAATACAGTACCTTCAACTTCCAACATCAAGCTATTTTCCTCGGGCACACAATCGAAGCACCAGCCGAAATTAACCACTGAACGGTCGAGGTCGCACACTTCCTTCATCCATTGCCCGCCCCAGGGAGCAGGGTCGAAAAACGGCGCTACTCTGAAAGGTGAACTTGCAGCCTTCTCTATACCCCTGAAAAAAGTCGCCTTATCAAGTAGCTTAGGCTCATCGTCAATGCTTGTATCTAACCAGTAATCAACCCTCTCATACATTGTACATTTATGAGCATCACACACTTTCCAGTCGTTAAACAGGCCACGCTTATATTGTAACGAGAATTGTTCGCCCCTGTTATCCACGCCCAAGCCGGTTACCTTATTCTTACGCATGCGTTGCTGAATCTTCCATCGCGGCATATCGGCATAAATGGTAAGATCGCCGCATGCAACAATGCCCGCACCATGACCGAATACAACAGTAACGCCTTTGTTTGATTGTATCCTAGCCCGAACTTCGGTTAATTTTTGAGTATCAAAATAATCGTGAATAGATAAATTAGTAAGGTAACCGAATAACACGTCATCCGTCATAAAGCCAGATGTCATTTTTTTTATAGCTGATTCGGATTTAAACAGGGATAAGGTATCAATAAATAAAGTATTTTCGATTTGTTCAAACTTAGATTTTAAATCATCGTAGAATACGCCGGTATAACAGTCAATCACTATAATATGGCTCGATGTTTCCAAAGATTTGATAATAGCTAAAATAGCATCCCAACCTTTAACAAGCAAACCATCAACTTTAACCGCAGGTTTTTTTTCATAGTTGTTCTTCATATCCAATAGGTTTATGAGTTTGTTCAATTTAATGTTTAATATGTATGAACATATAAAATTTCGACAAATATAAATTTTAAATTATAATTCTGCAATTTTTTTTTGTTAAATCATTTTTTTGTACTTTTGAAAGAAAAAGATGAAACTCAAAATCGATCATCAA
>JAISFN010000123.1 GCA_031263585.1 Prevotellaceae bacterium
CAAACACATGAAATTATATTTCATACTGGATTACTTACAGTGAGTTCGCAAAGTTCGCTTGCTTCGGGCTTTGCCATAGCAATAATGCACTATAAATAAATATTTTACGTCATTGTAAAATGAAATTAGCGTTATGTTTGGCAAATTTAAAAATATAGATGTATTTTTGTGGTGATTTTAGAAAGAGTATATTTATAAAAAAATTTTGATTATGGCTCAAATTATTAGCATTCACGCTCGCGAAATTCTTGATTCACGCGGCAATCCAACTGTTGAAGTTGATGTATATACCGATGAAGGCGTTATTGGACGTGCAGCCGTACCCTCGGGAGCATCGACAGGCATTCACGAAGCCGTTGAATTACGTGATAGCGATAATAGCCGTTACTTGGGTAAAGGCGTATTAAAAGCCGTTAAAAATGTAAATACAATTATTAATGAAGCATTGGCCGGATTTTCGGTTTTAGACCAACGCGAAATTGATATTGCCATGATAGAACTCGACGGTTCAGAAAATAAAGCAAATCTGGGAGCAAACGCTATCCTGGGTGTTTCGCTGGCATGTGCCAAAGCCGCGGCTCAATTTACAGGCCAAGCTTTATATCGCTATATTGGCGGCGTCAATGCGCATATATTACCTATTCCACTGATGAACATATTAAACGGTGGTTCGCATGCCGACAATTCAATCGATTTCCAGGAATTTATGATTATGCCCGTAGGGGCCGAAACGTTTGCCGAAGCATTACGCATGGGTGCCGAAGTTTTCCATAGTTTGAAATCGGTATTGAAAAAGCAAGGATATTCAACAAACGTGGGCGACGAAGGTGGTTTTGCCCCGAATTTAAAATCGAATGAGGAAGCTGTAACCGTTATTCTCCAGGCTATTGAAAAAGCAGGTTATAAACCCGGCGTTGATGTTTTTATGGCGCTTGATCCCGCATCATCAGAATATTATTTGACTGACGAAAAAGTTTACCATTTGAAAAAATCGACCGGAGAAAAATTAACTCCTGTCCAAATGGTTGATTTCTGGAAAAACTGGGTTGATAAATATCCAATTATTTCGATTGAAGACGGTATGGCCGAAGACGATTGGGACGGCTGGAAAATGATAACCGATACAATTGGCGATCGTTGCCAGTTGGTAGGCGACGATTTGTTTGTAACCAACGTTAAGCGCTTGCAAATGGGTATCGACCGTAAAACGGCCAACTCTATCCTTATTAAAGTTAACCAAATAGGCTCGTTAAGCGAAACTATCGACTCGGTTGAATTGGCTACCCGTAACTCGTATACATCAATTATGAGCCACCGTTCGGGCGAAACCGAAGATACCACTATTGCCGACCTTGCAGTTGCTTTAAACTGTGGTTTGATTAAAACCGGTTCGGTTTCACGCTCCGACCGGATTGCCAAATATAACCAACTTCTCCGCATCGAAGAAATGTTAGGCAGCGAAGCATACTATCCCGGCAAATCGTTTAAATATGTAAAAAACCGATAAAAATATCATAAATAATGAACCTCCCCATCGCAAGGTCGAGGTATCAATAAGGAATATATTTGTTTCTCGCTGTAAGCAGCGGGGAATTAACTCTTAAGAGATTAAATTCGATTGTGAAATGGTTGGTTTTATATACATTGATGAAGAATGGTATGCATAGTACCTATTGTTTGTGGTAGAACAAAATTCATTGTACATTTAAGAGTCCTGACAAAATAAAGTCTGGTAAAAATGAAAATTTACAAAGGTTATATTCTGATTCATGCAAAATAAAACTCTTAAACTCAAATATTATGGATTGAAAATCCATAGGTTGGATTGCAAATGAAATTCGCAGTTTTGACCAAGGTAAAAACCAGAACTAAAGTTCTTTGAAATTCACTCAAGGAGGAGTGAGGTACGACTCCAACACTTCTTCTGTTATGTGACCTGTACACTATCATCCATAAGCAATACCCCAAAAGAGATTGCCCCAATAGCGACGTTTCAATTCCAGAAACTCCTGTAACAACAATCGTGAACTGAGACCCTTTAAGCGACGGACAATTTCAATGAAGCTCAATTGTGGCGGATAACTCAGATGCAATTGGTTAAAGTCTTTGCTGGCAACGCTCTTGATGATCTGAATATCCATAGAATTACGTACTTCACGCAGAATATCTCTACAGCGTAACTGAACTTTGCCCTGAAGTACTTGGTAACGGTATTTTGTTATCCAAACCAAATGTATTTGTAAACCATTTGCACTGTAACGATTTTCCATAATACTTTAGTTTTAACAAAGATAAAATTAATATATTTCTACAAGCTAAAACTTTGCACTAAAGTGTATAGTGTTAACTAGCATACTTGAAAAACAAATTCTTACCTCTGTTAAAAGCCTATATTACAAACAAATATTTTTAAAATTGCTTTTTAATTTTTTCGACAATAGCCGCAAATTCCTCCGGAGTAAGTTTCAATTTCGGCTTTCTGAAATCGACATCCTTTTCGCTGTTTATCGGTATAAGGTGTATGTGAGCGTGAGAAACTTCGAGGCCCAACACTACTACAGCCACCCTGTTACACGGAATAGCTTTACGGATAGCCTTGGCAACACGTTGGGCAAACACTATCATTCCGGCTAATTCGTTTTCCTCGATGTCGAAAATATAATCCACCTCGCGTTTGGGAATTACCAACGTATGCCCTTCGCCCATCGGGTTGATGTCTAAAAAGGCAAAATAGTTGTCATCCTCAGCTATTTTATAACTGGGAATCTCTCCCTGTACAATACGTGTAAAAATACTAGCCATAAATATATTATTTTATCGCGAAATATCTAATATCTCGAATTTAATCATCCCCAACGGTACTTCCGCATTCACCACATCGCCAACTTTTTTTCCCATCAGCGCTCTGGCAATAGGGGTTCCTACCGATAACCGGCCTTCTTTCAGATTGGCCTCGGCTTCGGGTACCAGCATGTACTCCATTACTGCTTTTGTTTTTACATTTTTTATCTTCACCTTGTTCATAATTTGAACTTGCGAAGTATCGAGTTTCGACTCGTCAATAATACGGGCATTGGCAAGCATTTCTTCCAATTTGGCTATTTTCATCTCCAATAGCCCCTGAGCCTCTTTTGCTGCATCATACTCCGCATTTTCCGACAAATCACCCTTGTCGCGGGCATCAGCAATTTGCTGCGAAATAGCCGGACGCTCGATATTTCGTAGGTGTTCCAACTCGGCACGTAGTTTTTGCAAGCCTTCTTCCGTAATATAGTGCACTTTAGCCATAATGTTTCGTTTAATATGGATAAAATAAAAAGAATTCCGGCTCGTTTCCGGAACTCTTAGAATACAAAGATACAATTTTTTTGATTGTTGCTTTCCTTATTTAAAATTTATTTAGGGTAGACGCATGAAATTTATTACCGAATTCTATGTAATTTTACCCCGATGTAAACAGCAAGCTGATTTGAATATTGAATGGAGATGTTATTGACGGTTTTAAAAATAATAACAACTCCACATGATTTTATATTTGTTTGCTAAATTGAATAAAATATGGCAGATAACGATTGGAAAAAGCGATTAAATGTGGTTTATTCCACTAATCCCGACTTCAACTACGATACTCCAGACGAAAATAATGAAACCGAAACTTTATTACCTCAACAGCAGAATTTACGGGTAAGCTTAGATAAAAAACAACGGGGTGGCAAACAGGTTACGCTGGTAACTGGCTTTATTGGGAAAGAAGACGATTTAAAGAAATTAGGGAAAATGTTGAAAGCGAAATGTGGTGTCGGTGGTACTATAAAAGATAATGAGATAGTTATACAGGGCGATTTTCGCGACAAAGTACTCGATTTACTGGTTAAGGACGGTTACAAAGCCAAAAAATCGGGAGGATAATCCTATTTTTAATTAATAATAAATTAACAATCAACAATTTGAGTTGACAGATACAATAAAACATACCATCCCCAAGGCCGATACCGCCATTAGCATTCTGTCCGATACAACAGTAAAAAATAATGTTGTACAGCAGTTTATCTCCGATAGCAGCCATAACGCAAGGGGTACAAGTAGTTATGCCCCACAAACTGCCACGGATGCCAATACCCAAATAAATACTCTGGAACAGGTAAACCCAACAAATAACCGGCAAGCCGTACCCGATAAGTCGGCAAATGACGGACAAACCGGCCAGTCGGAGGGATATACACGGCTCAGAGGAGTTTTTAACGATTCGGTTTCAATCATGCCCGACGCGTTGTTTTCAATGTACGAACAGGCCGATACACTCGCAATTATCGAACCGTATGAGGCCGATCCATCCGAAGTGTACGGGAGCTTTTCCATTAAAAACAATAATGAACTCGAAACAAGGGAGTACACAGCATCTACAGTTGGCCACGGCAATACTATTCAAACACAATTAAGGGTTGAGTGGCTCGATGCCGTTTCGCTCGGCTTGATTATTTACTTTACGTTGGTACTGATATTTACACGGCGTTTTTTAAGTTCGTTACCCTTATTTAACTGGCAAAATGCTCATAAGCAATTCGAAGAGAATTCACAATCCTCTTCCTATTCACGTCGATTATATCTTTTTCCGTCAATTCTTATTTTCTCAACATACCTGCTGTTTACACGGAAATATATTTCGCCGGTACTAACCGAACTGCCTCTTTTTAAACTATTCGTACTTATCATCATAGTATTAGCAATAATTGCTGTTATTAAACAATTTTTTTTATGGCTTACCGGATACGTTACCTTATCTCAAAGCTTTGTTTCTGAACTATTATTCAACCGCCAGATAATTCTAATTGCAGCAAGCATTTTTTTGTTTCCGATAGCCGTTTTATTACCCCTGTACCATGAAAACGATGTCCAAAATATGCTATTAATCATAGGATTATCGATTATCGCTTTAGCCTTTATTGGTACTCTTATACGTTCGTTAATGTTATTTAGATCGTCGCGGGTATCTCTATTTCTGTGGATTTTGTACCTTTGCATCCTGGAAATTGCTCCATATTTAGCGTTAAGTATTCTTTTTCAATAAAGAAAGTCGAATGAAAATTAAAAAAATTCTTATTTCTCAACCCGAACCAGCTACCGAAAAATCACCTTATGCCGATTTGATTGATAAATATCATGTGAAAGTAGACTTTCGTCCTTTTATTTACATCGAAGGTATATCATTAAAGGAATTTCGCCAGCAACGGATAGACATATTTACACATACAGCCGTTGTTTTTACAGCCCGTACGGCGGTTGATAATTTTTTCCGTATTTGCGAGAAATCTCGCGCTACGGTACCCGAAACAATGAAATATTTTTGTATGACAGAGGCAATTGCTCTTTACCTGCAAAAATACATTGTTTACCGCAAACGCAAAATATTTTTCGGAACCGGTAGCGTAACATCCCTTGTCGATACCATAAATACAGCCAAGCATAAAGGAGAAAAATATCTGCTGGCATTAGCCGATACTTATAAACCCGAATTACCCAAGGCTTTAGACAAAGTAAAAATTAAATATACCAAAGCTATTTTTTACAAAACGGTTTACAGCGACCTGAAAGACTTGAATTTAAAAGATTACGATGTTGTTGCTTTTTATAGCCCTGCCGAAATTAAATCGTTACAAGAGAATTTCCCCGGATTTGAGCAAAATGGATTGCTAATTGCAACATTCGGTCCGACTACGGCAAAAGCTATAAAAACAGCCAAATTACGTCTAGATATTGAAGCCCCTACTCCCGAAGCTCCTTCGATGTCAAAGGCATTAGATTTGTATATAAGGAACAAGGTGAAAAATAATACGGATGGTTAGCAATGAGTAATTTAAACAAATGTTATGTTTACTATAATTACAGCTTGGCGTAACCGCCAGTTTTTAATTATCCGTTGCTGAGCATGCGCCTGAAATTCACTAAAAAAGAACGGCTTTGTTCTCAAAAATTAATCAACCAACTGTTTGTTGAAGGAAAAGGATTGTACTACTTCCCGTTCCGTTTAGTATATTCGCTTACAGAAAAAAAAGAAGAAAACACACCAGTACAAATTGTTATCAGTGTTCCTAAACGAAACCATAAACATGCTGTAAAGCGCAATATACTTAAACGTCGTATTCGCGAAGCTTATCGAAAAAAGAAGCATCGATTTTATGCAAATTTACCTTTGGGTTGTACTATTAATTTGATGTTGATATATGTGTCGTCGACAATTAGTACCTATGGCGAAATTGAATCCAAGCTCATCCCCGCGCTCGACATATTGGTTAAACGTGTTGAAAAAGATTTTAATATTTCCATTCGTCCTATTGATTAAGTTTTACCAGAAGTTTATTTCCCCGTTACTGTCGCCATCGTGCCGCTACACCCCAACCTGTTCCCAATATGCCCTTGAAGCTTTACGCAAACACGGACTTTTTAAAGGAAGCTGGTTAACGATTAAACGCATCTTATCATGCAATCCGTGGGGCGGAAGTGGGTACGATCCCGTTCCATAAATTATGTATTTTTATGTTAAAAACAAAAAAAATTATTGTACCCATGCAGCGTTTCATGTTAAATTTCCATCTTATTATATAGAACCAAGAAAAGTGTTAGTTGAAGAAATCAGACTTATTAAAGGATGTAAAAAAGGAGATAGGGCTATGCAAAAAGCTCTATATGATATTTTTGCAGCTAAAATGATGGGAATATGCTTGCGTTATGTATCTGACCGAGAGTCGGCTCGTGATTTATTGCAGGAGGGTTTTATAAAGGTATATACAAATTTTAAGGCATATAGCGAAACAGGTTCTCTGGAAGGGTGGATGCGAAGAATTTTTGTGAATACAGCTTTGGAGCATATGCGAAAAAACGATGTACTACGGAACAGCTCGGAACTTGATGTTTTTAACCAGAATGCATTTGTTGATCCGAATAAGACGATTCTGGAACATTTATCGACCAATGAACTGATGGAAATTATTTGCGGGTTACCCGCAGGATACCGTACAGTATTTAATTTATTTGTAATTGAAGGATATTCGCATAAGAAAATAGCGCAGTTATTGAATATTACGGAAGGTACATCGAGATCACAGTATGTAAGAGCCAAACAAATACTTCAGAAAAAACTCACATTAATGGACAATAAACTAAAAGCTAAAGTAGTATAGCAAATTTATTGTAGAACAGCAAATTAAGAATGAAGGACGAATCAAAAAATATTATTCGGCGAAAAGCTAACGACTTCAACGTTGAGCCCGATGTTGGCGATTGGCAGGCTATTGAGCAAAAGCTTAACAAATTAAGCAATAAAACTAACAAAAAGCGTGTTATTATGACTTACATTGTCGCAGCTGCAATAGCCATACTACTTGTTGTAGGGGGATTATTTTGGCTTAATATCAGCCAGCCCAAGCAAAACTTGCCGGTATTAGCCCAACAAGATACAAAATACATTGAAAAAAAGAAATCGGAACAAAAGTCGGATCTGGTTATTACAAAAAATATCGACGAAAATGCTATTACCGGCTTAACCGAAAATATTGATCGGTCAATGGATAAAGCCATTATGCCGGATAAAGCTCCTCAACAATATAATTCTATCACTAATAATACGTTGAAAAACAAAGAAAAAGAAGAAACAAAACCTTCTACCAATGTATCAGAAGAAAATATAGATAACAATAAACAAGAAATACAGGGTATTACAAACAATCGTGCTGACAAATTACTCGCTGATAATAATGCAAATAACGATTTGAAAGAAGAAAAACAAACTGTGCAAAATGATGCCTTCCCTCCCGGCCACAAAAAAGAAGAAAAGGAACCCAACTATGTTAAGGTAGATGTACTTGAAATAATTGAGCCTTTAAAAAAGAGTCAGAAAAACGATAATTATGCCGTAAGCTTATTATTTGCAAGCAACGCAGCCGGTTCCAATGTAAACAATAGCCACGCATCAGGTACATCATCAATGAGCTATGTTTTAAGCCAAAAACAGTATTTAGTCAGCAACCTGGCTACGTCGAATTATTACGATGATGTTAACCATAATTTTCCTCTTTCGTTCGGCTTATCCGTACGGAAGAATATTAATCAACGGTTTGCTGTTGAAACAGGGGTTAGCTATACTTACCTGCGTTCGGTATTCTTGCTCGGAAGCATCAAAAAAACTCAAGATCTGCATTACGTAGGTATTCCATTATTGGGTATTTTTACAATTAAAAATTTCAGCAGGTTTTCGGTTTATTTATCGGCAGGTGCAATGGTCGAAAAAAATATAGCAGGCCGGTTAACTATAAATTCATTAATTGCCGACACCAAAAAAAATAAATTTACAATCAGCCAATTGCAATGGTCGATTAATGCGCATGTCGGATTGAATTACCAATTTTACAAGGGTTTGTCGTTTTATATCGAACCCGGATGGACTTATTATTTTGATAATGGGAACGGTGTTGATAATTTCCACACCAAATATCCGTCATCATTCAATTTCCAGGCGGGTTTCCGTTTCAGTTTTTAAACGACGTCAAAAAAATACGTTGCTCAAACGTACGAAATAACAAATATATTTTTAAATTAATTGTAAATATTATGAAAAAGAAAATCAGTATTATTGCTTTATTACTTGCTTTTATTACTATCGGTCTTACATCGTGCAACACAGGCGGAGACGACCGCCTGTGGATGGCCGACACGGGAACGCTTATTTATTTAGGAATGGGTACAGACCTTTGTGTTAAATTAGATGCCGAAGGAGATATTTTATTGCCCAATGCTCTTCCGAATATAAGCGGCCACACCTGGGAATCCGGAGACAGGGTTTTTATTCAATTCTATATTGATCAGGAAATGGAAGATGAGTCAAATTATCAATATAAAGGGGAAATTATTCTATTAGAGCTAATACAAACTTTTAACCCTTTCAAAATTATTTCTGAAATTGCCGATACATTAGATGTCGATCCTTTTTACGAAATTGACGGTCATTCGGAAAAAACAATGATGTGGATAAGTGGTAATTATTTAACCGTACTACCCATACTTAGTTATCTTGATTACAGAAAACATTCCGTAACATTATCATACCACAATCCGGAGGAAATCAGTAGCGGAACAGATACTATTCATTTGGAACTGAATCATAATGCTTATGGAGATCAAGGGCAAATTAACTATGGGCCGTATTATTGTTTTCGTCTTAACGAGTTTAAAAGCCCTATAGGTAAGGATACTGCTGTGTTGTCAATAAAAATGCCTGTAATTCAATATCCCGGAACGGATAAAAAATACGATAAGAGAAATATAAAATATTATAGAAAGTGAAATTAAACTTACTGTACAATCATCTTATTTTTAAGTGTATGGATTGTTAATTTGAATAAACATAAATTGTGCTCCCTCAAAATTATCAGAAAATAAATTTAATGCAAATGAAAAAAATGTCTTTTTTCACCGTATTATTATCCGGTATTATAATTACCAGTTCCTGTTCCTTGGAGGATGATTCAGATTATTATGATTCAAGCCTGTCGCAAGTAAGTTCAGGAACAATTGTATCCGATGCTGCAAGTAATGCATTACTGATAAAATTGGATGAATATCCGGGAATAGCTTATCCCGAAGGAGGAATTCCCGAAACGGCCGATTATTATAAATGGAAAGTGGGCGATCGCGTTGTTTTCAATTTTTATTTCACCGATAAAGAAATTACGGGGACACATGCGTATAATTACAAAATCAAAATTGCGTGGATCGGGTTAATTACTACCCGAAATCCGGTAATAATATCATCAGCAGCACAAGACACTTTAGGGACAGACCCTTTTTTCGAAAGCAATCAGCATATCAATTCACTATTTATAATTGATAATTTTTTGAATATCAATCCATATTTCTTTTATTTCGACTATAAAAAACATAGCGTTTCGTTAGCCAGTTATTATCCGGAAGAATATAGAAATGCAAACGATACTATTAATTTCGAACTTAAACATAATGCGCATAAGGATGATCAGCAAACGCTAACTCCTACCAGCATATTTTCATTCCGGTTGGATGATTTGAAAGCCAGGATGGAAAAGGGTGGAAAAAATTCGGTTGTTTTGGCAATTAAAATCCCCATTGTAACTCAACGGAACCTACTATTTACTGAATATTACAGAACGCAATACATAAACTATAAAATTTAAATAGCATCTTTAAAACCGGCATTAAAGATAGGTAGCACAAAAGCCGATTACATTTTACAAAAAAGCTCTCCGTGGAAGGAGAGTTTTTTTTGTTCTCATGCTCTTGTTGCAAATGTTCACCCGAACAATTTCCAATGTGAAATTATCTCAAAATGTCCGTTAGCCAGATTTAAAAAATTGAACTTGGATGTGATCACATAATTTAGCAATCCAATTTCTACGATTCATGTGTAAGGCCATTTTAACAATTATCCGGTCTTCACTTTTTCAATAATAGTATTGAGATTAAACATACTGTGTTGAAGTATTTTAAGCCGGTTTATAACATTTGTGTCAATGATTAGTCGCTTGAAAGGCTGAGGAAGTTATAGGCGATAGTCATCAGTAATAGGGAAGCGAATCGGAAAAGTTCGTTTTAGATGTATCGGAACTGCAATAGCCGAAAATTTGATGTCATTCATTCAAGATAATAGCAGACGGTACGGTTATTACTGATGGCTGGAGTGTCTATAAGCCTTTGAAACAAGCTACAGGCGGATGAAAAAGCAATGAAAATTATTGCCATATATATTGATAATAAACAACGATTTATAGAGTTTGATTTAATTGAAAATTTATAATAATTATCAATGCTTGTCCTCTCTATTCTTGCTATTAACGATATAGCAGCAAAACCCGACTTAACAATTTAGCAAGCCAGTTTTTTTATAACATAAATTTAAATTAAATGAATAAATCAACTGGTTCGAAATTAACAACATCAAATAATCCCTTATCACAAATCTTAAGCTCGGGAATTACAATCAACGCCATAAAAGCCAAAATCATAAATGGCGCCGTAAGTTGCGATCCCATTTCCTTAGCCATATTATGCAATACTTTATATTGACCGGCAACTTCGCCAACCGACTTATCCGACATTATCCCCGCAACAGGTAAAGGCATAAGCTGCATGTCTTTGCCGTCAAATGCAACAATACCGCCTTTACTTCCAATAACGGCATTAATTACCTTAACAATTGATTTGTCATCAGTTCCAACGGCTATAATGTTGTGGCTGTCATGTGCCACCGTGCTACAAATTGCACCTTTTTTCAACCCAAAGTTTTTCACAAAACCGACAGCCGGTTTAGCATCGGCGATGTAACGGTTAAGTACAACAATTTTAAGAATATCATTTTCAATATCAGGTACTACTTTATTATCAAGTACTTTAGGCGTTACAATCAGAGCTTTAGTATAAAGTTCCTTATCAATAATTTCAATTACCTGTATCTTATCCCTTGTTTTTATTACCGTTATATCATCCGTTTTAATCGCCGCAGCTTGGAAATTATTTATCGGTTCTATCGCTGCCTGCAAAAATTCAACTTCACCTTTATTATATACTATTTTCCCGTTTATAAAGGTTTGCAGTATGTTCAAATCATCCGGATTATCTACAATTATAAAATCGGCCGGATCGCCTACATTCAGCAAGCCCACTGGTAATTTATAATGTATCACTGGGTTAATCGATGCCGCTTTTAATACATTAAACAAATTGAGTTTTTTACCGAGTGCACGTTTTACTAATGTGTTGATATAGCCCGCTTGCAAGTCGTCGGGGTGTGTATCGTCGGTACAAAGCATAACCAAATCGGGATACTTGTCAATTAATGGAAACAAAGCCTCGAAATTTTTAGCCGCACTACCCTCACGGATAAGTATTTTCATGCCCAAAGCAAGTTTTTCTTCAGCTTCGGCAAGGGTCATACATTCGTGGTCAGTCGAAATGCCTGCTGCGTACCTACGAATCATCTCGCCACGCAGTCCTGGAGCATGCCCATCAATAGGTTTATGATATTTTTTAGCGGCGTTAATTTTTGCCATTACTTCGGGATTCCGGTTTATTACATCCGGAAAATTCATCATCTCTCCAAGAAAATAAATATCAGCACTTGCCATCAGTTTTTCAATCTCGGCGGCATTTAAAACCGCACCCGATGTTTCGTAAGGAGCGGCAGGCACACAGGAGGGTGCCCCGAAAAAGAATTTAAACGGCGTCTTTTTACCATTTTCAATCATGTACTGGATTCCGGCCTCCCCCATAACATTAGCAATTTCGTGAGGGTCGCAAATAGCAGTTACCACGCCATGCCTCACCCCTACCCTTGCATACTCCGAAGGAACCATCATAGTACTTTCGATATGGATATGCG
Organism: Prevotellaceae bacterium; assembly: GCA_031263585.1. GTDB lineage: Bacteria > Bacteroidota > Bacteroidia > Bacteroidales > UBA932 > JAISFN01. The sequence goes on from JAISFN010000123.1 coordinate 12,404, forward strand.
AATCGACAAACGGAGGTAGTATGTAATGCAATTCGGGCACATCACGTTCTTCAATCCGTTCGATATCCCCCAATCCATTTACATAAATGGTTCCGCTAAATATGCGTTTGTTAATAATATCCACAATGTTACCCGATATCGAATAAGGTGCGGTTAAAGCAAAAAAATCCTCTTGCTTTAACTGATACACATCGGGAGCTGTGTACGGATTTGTTCTACTAATTGATAGCGGCATTATTTTATAGAATTTATGATTTAAAATTTTTAAACGCGTAATAATGCATCAAATTATCAAAAGAATTTATTAATCTGCATGCCAATGCCAATCATGGATAAAGATGAAGGATCCCTTTCTCTTCAAAATTATAAGACGCTTCACTCACATTCAGTATGGCAAAGAAAAACACTCTTATTAGCACATTAGTATATTAAAAAAGTCTTGACTCTATATTTCTACTTACGCCATACATTTACAATTTCGCCTACATACATTTTATGGAAATCACCATCTGGATAGACATAGTCTACCAGTTTACGGTCGATAAAAGCATCACTGTTTAAAAAATCGGCATATAGCTTTTTACATTCGATAATAATACGCCCTTCGCCGAAAGCTATTCCGTTTTCGGTTTTTACCGGGGTTAAACCCGATTCTTCAATTTTATTACTATCCCTCCCCGACTTGGTTCCCAAAAGATTTAAAGCATCGCGGTAATTTTCATCAAAAAAACATAAGGTAAAATAGTCGTTTGCTTCCATAAATTCAAAGGTATAGCGCTGCGGACGAATAAATACAACGACTACAGGCTTATTCCACAATTCGCCTAATGTACCCCAACTGGCCGTCATGGTATTAAATTTCCCCTCGTTCCCTGATGTTATCAGCATCCAATCCTTTCCGATTAGTTTTGGCGAACTCTCATGAAGCTTTAAAATATCAAACTTTTTCATAATGTCCGACACATGCCTGATACTAACATCGGCGGGTTTATTTACACTACCCGAACAGGCAATAAAAAACAAAGCAATAAAAAAACCTAATGTTGCTATTGCAACTTGTTTCATCATAATCATACATTAACTATTTTAAAATATTGTTTTACTACACAAAGATAAAAGAAATAAGTGTATTGTGAATTACCTATCTATGTCTAAAAAATCATAATACCCTCCCTGCTCTACTTCGAAAGCAGCCCGAATTGTTAATAATTACCGAAAAACAAAAATCATGTTCCACATGGAACACTTTAATTAATACTATTTTATCAAAACAATATCAGCGCATTGCGATATCTTATCTAGTCAATCTATAAAAGTATTCTTATGCCACAGAGAAGTAAAAATTTTGCAGGGAAAAAAGTCAAAAGATAAATTGTAAAAATTTTTCTTTGAGTTATTCTCTGTATTTTTTCAAGACCCAGGCAACGATGGCCATAAAAGCATTAATTTGGATGCCCCGCCTCGGCCAAATAATAGTCCTGTACTATACGAAAACCGGTTTTCAAGTGTCCTATTATTAGTTCTATCGCTGCCATCCGTCTGTATTTTTACGTTTCACTTGTTTTTGATACATGCCATCCCTCTTTTTGAGTGTCGATGAGATAATAATTTGAATGTCTTCAATTTCCGGCTATTCTTTCCCCCCTGTCATAAACGAGCTCTTCCGGCAAGGTAATATTATTACTTTTCATTTGATCAAGCAGCGGCCTATTCGAGTGTCCATCAAAAATGTTATCGGCAAAGCCTTTTATGATTAAAATTATTTCTTGCCCTTTACCCTCCGCCTGTTATTATCCCAATTATATTTCCAAATTCGTAATTTTCATCGTTTTTTTACTGATGCACGGAACGCTTGTAAAGTTCAAAATCTCCACAGTAACGATCTTTTCGCTTTTCCGGCATTTTCCTATCCAGTTCTCGCAACTGCTTGCCGACAACTGTTTTCAATCATTTTTTCGCCCATTTTGCCAGCTTTGTCTGTTTCGGAGGCTTGCCATTACAACTATCCTTCACCTGCTGCTCGCTCTTTCCCTCGCGTTTCTGCCGTTGTTTTATGTCCTCTCTCCACGATTTATTTGCATTTATCAATCACTTTTCTGCATATTTCCGCTTCGGCGGGAAAGGCTGTGGTATTTTCTTGAACCGCGAGGCTATTTGCCAACTTCCGAACAATAAAGCTTTACACTGCAAGTAAATATTTTCCCGATACCTTCTTCGCATAATACACGCCGACGAAAATGCACAAAATCACTTGGTCAAATGGGAATTTATGCTCGGAAAATACTGAAAATAAACACTGCATAATCCAGTATTTGCCGATCCGCTCATCTTCATGATTATACAATTACTTTAGCATCAGATAACCCTGCATTAAACGTAGCGGGATGCTCAGAATCCCGGTTTCTGAATAACATGCCTTAAACCCGTTTTCAAAATATTTCCAATTAATCGCGCCGACAAGTAAGGCTAGTCTACGCTTGGGATTGATAAAATTCTTCAACATCGAGCGAAAATAGATCGCGTTGCGTAATTTCCGCTAATTTGCCTAAAATAATTTGCCGGTTCTAAGATTAGAAAAATGCGAAAAATGCTGGATTATACGCATATTTTTAAATATAAATTCCTAACAAGCAAATTAAGGCGCTATTAATATGGATTAAATATGTAAAGTTCTTTCAATAACACTTTCAGTAGGCGATACCTCAAAAATGCAGTTATATTCCCACCAAGGATTCTGGTTTCATGTTCATATTAAAAGATCCCAAAGCTCTCTTCTCTTTTTGCAAATCTATCAATTCTACTAATAAATGAATCGAATTTCATTTCTATGCTTATTTTGTTGCTCATAAATAAGCAATCCATTTTACAAACATGCTTTCTCGCGCAAATTCTTTTATTCTAAACAACTCAAAACCACCTCTATTTTTAAAAGAGTAGAGTATTAAAAGTGAAATTTGATTAATACTAGACGATTTTAAGTTTGAAATGAGTCTATATTCTGCGATATGAGATACTTTTTAAAATTGTTAATAGCTATCGAAAATGGGAAATTTGTTTCACGTGGAACATTTAAATTAATATGTTCCGAATCGAAATTATCTCCCAATAAAAACTAATAACACTGAAATGTCAGCAGGAGACACTCCTGCAATACGCGATGCTTGCCCCACGGTTACTGGTCTTATCTTCGATAATTTCTGCCTCGCTTCGGTCGATAACGATTTTAACGCTGAATAGTCGAATGATTGTGAAATTTTTATATCTTCCAAACGTTGTATTTTGTTGGCTAATTCTTGTTCACGCTCAATATACCCTTCATATTTCGCAATAACTTCAACACATTCTAAAATTTCATCCGATACAGGTATTTCAAGCTTATAAATATAATTCTGCAATTTCGAAAAAGAAGCGACCAAGCCTCTAATATCAACTTGAGGCCGTACTAATAAGTCGATCAATTTCCGGGTTTGGGAGATAGGAGAGGTTCCCATATCCTCCAAGTATACATTAATATCTTCAGGCTGCACACTGGCCGATTTAATATGTTTCAGCAAAGTATCAATTATCTCCTTTTTTCGCTGTACAAAATCATAACGCTCACGCGAAGCCAATCCCAATGCATACGACAAATGCGTAAGGCGCACATCGGCATTATCCTGCCGAAGAAGAAGGCGGTATTCAGCACGCGAGGTAAACATGCGATAGGGCTCATCAACTCCTTTAGTTATTAAATCGTCAATCAACACGCCGATATATGCCTGGTTACGTTGCAGAATAAAATCAGGTTTATTGTTAATCTTCAAATGTGCGTTAATACCTGCCATCAAGCCTTGTGCAGCAGCCTCTTCATATCCTGTTGTACCGTTTACCTGACCAGCAAAATATAAGCCTGAGATAAGCTTTGTTTCAAGCGTAGCCTTTAATTGCGTCGGTTGGGAAAAATCATATTCTATAGCATATCCCGGACGAAAAATCTCGACATTTTCCAAGCCCTTTACTTTACGTAACGCTCTTAACTGTACATCCAAAGATAAGGAGGAAGAAAATCCGTTAATATAATACTCCGATGTAAAAAACCCTTCAGGTTCAATAAAAAGCTGATGCCTGTCCTTATCGACAAAAGTACGCAACTTATCCTCAATACTCGGACAATACCGAGGACCAATCCCCTTAATTGCTCCGGTAAACAAAGGGGAATCGTCAAATCCTGTCCGCAACACATCATGTACCTGTGGCGATGTATACGTAATATAACAACTACGCTGCTCTACAGGGGGTATTATTTCTGGCAAAAAAGAAAACTTAGCAGGCGGATTATCTCCTTTTTGCTCCTGCATTATGGAAAAGTTAATCGTACGCCCATCCAAACGGGCAGGAGTTCCCGTTTTCATCCTTCCGATCTCGAAGCCAAAACCCACAAGCTGCTCTGTTATGCCATACGAGGACAACTCCCCTAGCCTACCACCTTGCAACTGGTTACGGCCTACATGTATTAAGCCTCCCAAAAAAGTACCCGCTGTTAAAATAATAGCCTTCGCATAATAGTCGATACCTAACATAGTGCGTACACCTACAGCCTTTCCACCCTCAACAATAAGTTGTGTAACAACATCCTGCCAGAAAAACAAATTAGGGATCGATTCCAATACTTTCCGCCACTCAATAGAAAACAAAGTGCGGTCGCATTGGGCTCTCGGACTCCACATAGCAGGCCCCTTCGAGCGGTTAAGCATACGAAATTGCATTATACTCTTATCCGTAACAATGCCGGTATAACCGCCCATAGCATCAATTTCGCGCACAATTTGCCCTTTGGCAATTCCCCCTATTGCCGGATTACACGACATTTGAGCAAATTTTGCCATATCCATTGTTATAAGCAAAATACGAGAACCTAAATTTGCAGCAGCAGCAGCAGCCTCACATCCAGCATGTCCTCCTCCCACTACAATTATATCATAAGTAAAAGAAGTAGTATCTGTATTACTCTGTAAAAAAGAAAAGCTTTCAACCATGCAGTTTGTTCGTCAAATAATACTGCAAACTTATATAAAAATCGCGATTTATAAGCGAGTCGAATAAAAGAATAGCTTATTTTATCTAAAATAAACCACAACTTATACAAAGTTACTGTGCCCTCGATGTATGCAAAAATAGTG